>NZ_QFGA01000001.1:2100000-2352337 GCF_004369205.1 Pelotomaculum schinkii
ATGCCTAAAAGCTTTGCCGCTCTGGTAATGTTGCCGTTCGTTTGGTTCAGAACCTCTTTGATGATATCCTTTTCCATGGCCTTTAAATTGCTTCCATCGGACAGCAAAGGCTCTGCTGACGGCTCCGGCCTGTTGCCCAAAGCTTTTCTAATCCCCGGATAGCTTAATAAATCCTGTTCATTGGCGCAGCTGTCCGAACGGCTGAAGGCCAATACCGCGCAACGCTCAATAACGTTTTCCAATTCACGGACATTCCCGGGCCAGTGGTATTCTTTCATTATCTCCAAAGCCCGTTCGGAAATATTAAAATTAAAGTTTAGTTTTTTGGCATGCTTCCGGCAAAAATGTTCAATCAAATCGGCAAGTTCATCTTTGCGCTCTCTCAACGGGGGAATTTCGATAGTTATGACGTTTAACCGGTAAAAAAGGTCCTCCCTGAAATTGCCGCAGCTTACCTCGTCCCACAGGTCGCTGTTGGAAGCGGCAATTATGCGGGCTTGCAGGGCAATCTCATTCATTCCGCCGATCCGCGTAAACCTCAAGTTTTGCAGCACCCTCAACAACTTTGCCTGCATCGTAACAGACATAGCGTTTACTTCGTCCAGAAACAGCGTGCCTCCCGCGGCCAACTGGAACTTGCCCTGTTGCCCCTCGCGCCTGGCGCCCGTAAAAGAACCGCCCTCGTAGCCAAACAACTCACTTTCAATCAACTCCGCAGGTATAGCCGCGCAGTTAATTCCTACAAAAGGCCCGCTATTTACACTGCTGGCGTTATGGATTGCCTGGGCAAACATCTCTTTACCCGTACCGCTTTCTCCCAGTATTAGAATATTGGAAGGCAAGGGCGCCGCCTGGCGGGCCAGATTTATCACCTGGTTGAAATGGGCGCCGTTACCCTTTAAATCTTCAAAATTAAAATATGCTTTAAAGCCCGCCATGTTTTTAACCAGTCCCCTGGCGTGGCTTAAGCCCTTGAACACTGCCAGGACGCCGTTAACCTTGTTGTTGTCGGTAATCGGAACCACATTGCCGAACACAATTTTCTGCTTGTTTCGTTTGTTTAAGATCAGTTCCTTGTTCAGGTAAGTTTCCCCTGTCCTTAAAGCCTCAACAATGCTGGACTGGCTGCCCAACACCAGTTCAGCGGGCTGGTTGACAACCTCCTGGGGTTTAACCTCCAAAATCTCGCCGGCAGTACGGTTAATAAAAGTAATCAGGCCCTGTCCATCAAGCGCAATCATCCCGTCAAAAATAGAGTTGATCATGCGCTCAACATATTTGCCGGCCAGTTCTTTTTCTTTACGAAGTTGATTCTGGCGCAAACTGAATTCAATGGCCTTGCCCAGAGCAGTAGTCATGCCCAGCGTATGCTGGTGCACTTTCAGGTAATGCCCGGCAATATTTACAACTCCCAGCATCACCCCGTTCGGATCAAAAATTGGAGTGGCCGAACAGGTCCAGTATTGAAGCTGGGCGTTGTAATGTTCCGGTCCCGCCAACTGTACCGGCCGGCCTAAAACAGCTGCCAAATTGATAGCATTGCACCCGGTATTCTGCTCACTTCTGCTGACACCTGGGTAAGATTTCTGCTTGCGTGCCGTTTCCAACACTTCCGGCTCGCCAAATTGTTTTAGTATATATAAGTCCTTATCCAGTAAATCCACCCGGAAACCGGAACCTTCCAGGTTTAAAGTTAAAGCGTCCAGAAAAGGTGAAGCTATGTCTATAAACTCTTTGTTCTCCGCAAGCCTTAGTTCCAGGTTCTTTGCAGTCAGTGAAACCGGATACAATTTATAAGGGTCGATACCGCGTTTCATGGATCTTTTCCAACCACTCAGCACTTCCGTCCGTACATGCCTGATTTTGCCCATTTTACCGGTGTGAATAAATATCTCCCAATCCTCTTTGATCTTGGCCAATGTATCCAGAAAGGTCTTGTATTCCGCCAGCTGCTTTTCTAAAAGTTCCTCGTCTTCACAAGTCCATCGCGGGGTCAGCTCGTCCTTGTTATGCATATTTGAGTTACGCCCCTTTAACAATTCTTATAGATTCTACAAAGGTAAAAAAACCGAGAAATTGGTAATTTTCTTACCCGCCTCCAAAGATAGGATAAAACTCAACGATGTCCCCCCGGTTTAATACATCATAATTCTTTGCATGCTTTCCGTTAATCAGGATAAACCCTACTTCAGCTATTTGTATTTTTAAAAGCTCCCTTAACTTTTCTACCGTTAATCCATGTTCATATTGTATTTGGATGTAACCTTTAACTTTGGACTCTGTTTTTTGCAATGCAGGGTGTAGCTTAACCTTAATCACGGCAACATCCCCCTACGCAGGTATTTGTCGATTGAGTATTATAGCATGTAATAAGTGTTAAACAAATTTTAATCCTTTTCAGACAGTTGTACAACTAATAAAAGTACCCAAAAAAACCCCTGGCGGGGCTTCCTTAATCATCCTTTTTTTTCCTCCAAAATACCAGGCGGGAGAGCCGCCTTCTCAATCCGCCCAGGCCCCGCTCAACTCTCCTGCCAACCAGCCGGTACCAGGCAGTTTTAAATCCCCCGCCCGTTTTGTTCACAATACTTCCCAATAGCCTGTACGGGTAAGAAAGGCTAAACAGCAGCAATCGCACCGGGTAAGTAACAACCATCCACAGCCAGTGCACCGTCCACAGCAATAAAGCCCAGGTCCGGTGAATGATGTAAAACTTCAACCGGAACACGCGGTAGGCGGCGCGGCTGAACAGGTGAAAGTATAAAAGCGCGCCCAGGCCGATGCCGATGAATACATAAAGGCGCAATTCCCCCCAGGTCCCCCACAGCAGCATGCCAAAAACCATGGCCGTGGTAACCAGCCAGTAGACCACGTCACCAATAAAAGTCCCAATTTTCCTTAGCTTGTAAGCCGCCCTGACCGCGCGGTAATAGTCATATAATAGACCTGCGGACATGCCTATGACGATGGTAGAGGTGAAAGCTCCCGCCTGGTTGATAAGCATATCCAATAAGAACACCGCCCCTGCTAAAAAAGCGCCTTAAGCGCTTTTATAATTGTCCTTATTTTAAAATCTTGCTTAATAATCCCTTGCCCTTGCCTTTGCTCTTGCTTTCCATGTACTGAAAAGAGGTGAAGTACCCTTCCGCAGTCAGGCTGCCTGTTTCCAGGCTGAGTTGGGTAATATGCAGCCCCTCGCCTTTGAGGCTCAGGACGCCCAGATTGGTTTCCAGGTTAATCTCGGCCTCATCAAAGCTGTCGACGCGCAGCACCCCCTGCAGGACCAACTGCTTTCGCCCGCTGACCACCAGGCTGTGCGTGACGTGTTCCTCCACACGATCACCCCCCACAGGTACCCTTTCAAAGACCCCTCTAAATTACTGCCTAACTCATCCTATGCTCCGGGGTTATTATTAATGCTAAAAAAAGAGATGATGGTCAATGAGAACCGTCTTTATTGCTAATTCAAAAACCGCCGCCGTACACAGTTTCTGCCTGCTTCTTTAGCCTCATATAAAGCCTCATCCGCATTTTTCAACAGTTCATCCAGCTCTATATCGCCGGCTTTATCCGCGCTGGCGACACCAAAGCTGGCGGTTACGGTTATTGAGCCGTCATCCAGCTCTATCCTGGTAACGGCTATATTTTGACGGAGGCGTTCGGCTATCTGAAATGCTTCTTCAGATGATGTCTCCGGCAAAAAAGCCACAAATTCCTCTCCTCCGTAACGGCCAAAGAGGTCTGTAACCCGAAGGTTATTACTGCAAACCGCGGTAACCGTTGTAATTACAATATCACCCGCTTTATGCCCGTAGGTATCGTTGATTTGCTTGAAATGATCAAGGTCCATCAGGATCAAAGATATTGATGTTCCGGACTGTTTCGCGTGACAGAGCTCATCATTGCTTAAATCCAGAAAATGCCTGCGGTTAAAGATATTTGTAAGCGCATCCAGGGTAGCCAGTTTACTAAGTTTTTCATGCAGCAACACCTGTTGGGTTATATCATTGAGTACAATTGTCTTACCGATTAATTTGTTTTTGTCATTCATTACAGGTGTAACGCGGGAATTATAGTAATAAGACACTCCCCCTTGAGATGTTTGAAGGTTATTTTGCTCATTATTATTTACGGAAAGTTGCTTCAACAGCTCAGGATAGTCCGCCAAAACTTCTTTCGCAGGCCGGCCAATATCCTTTTTCGATAGTTTTTTTACAATTAGTTGGGCGGTTGGGTTAAAATCTACGATTCTGTCGCTGGTATCCACAACCAGTACACCGTCACGCATACTGTCGAACACTTTGTCACGCGCAACCGGAATAAGATCAAATAACCGGTATTGGAACAAACCCCAGGCAGTTATTAAACCTGTACATGTGAATGTAAAAGGGGTTAAATCCAAGTCCCAGGGACTTCTTCCCGTTTGGTAGATAATTAAGCCCGCCCACGGAGCCAGCGAAGCAATCAGGATGATAGCCGCCTGCCTGCTATATGAGGGCGCGGATCGCCGCCACATGTCCAAAAGCATGATATTGCCGCAAAGGATGGACAGGTTGGTAAAAGCCACATGGACCCAATACCAGGGCCCCTTGGTAAAAACAAGCAGGGGAAAGGGGCTATTTAGATTTACACTTACCGAACTATAATACAAATGATGGTAACTATCCGTTAAGTGCAAAATAAAAGTCGTAAATGGAATTATAAATATAGCAATCAGTACAGGACGAGTCAGCCACCTGTCTTTCCCGGTCATCTGAATTACCATAATGATCCATAGAGCTGGTATGATCGAGATGCCCAGATACTGGAATTTTGACCAAAAAAGCATACCCGACAGGGTTGAACAGGCAAGTTCAAAGGCATATCCCAAAGAGTAAACGCTCGTAGACAGCATGAGATACGCCAAAACTACTGCGCCTGTCTTTGTACGTCGAATAAATAGAAATAATGCCATTAACAGGGAAATGACACTTGCAATTAATAAGGCGACAATATACGCTAAATATCCATGCAGCATCACTATTACATCCTTTTTGACCAACAGCAGAAAAGCCCTGTTGGCGCTCGTCATCATTTATTTAGATTCTACCACTTTCTGAACAACTTTACCGGGTAGTTTCATACGCCGCTATCGCGGCGCCACGTATCATGAAAATACCAGCCGATGCAGGCGCCATTTCAATCGCACACGGCGCGTCAGCGCTGAACTTGTTGTAGCTGATGCAACATTTGTGCGAATGAATTCGCACCTACATTCGACCAATGTAGCAGAGGCCGTAATGGATTTTCAGGAAGGTATCTTTTTTAATAGAATTATATTCTCTATAGGCGTTAGAATAACAAGGGGCTATCGCAACGTAAGCGATAGCCCCTTAAGCGCTTATGCGCATTTTTCATTGGTAGTTTCTGCAGTCGCCCGCATTGCCAATTTAACATCAGCTCACGTCCTGCGATTTATACTGCTACTTCCACTTCTTTTGTATGTCCACGTTTTGATAATAGAACTTGACGATATCCTCGGGTGACTTTCCCTGCTCGGCCATTAACCTGGCGCCCCACTGGCACATGCCCACGCCGTGGCCAAAGCCTTTTCCCTTGAGGACCAGCTGGCCGCCTTCGACCCGCAGGTCTGTGAGCAACATGGAACGCACTTTTTCACTGCCCAGGGCCAACCTCAATTCCGGCCCTCCGACACTGACAGCGCCTACCTTAATCTGCTCGGCGCGGCCAGACGGCCCTTTCTTTTCAATAGAAACCGAGGTTATAGCCCCGGGATCCTTTCCGGTAGTCCTCTGCACAGCAGCTCTTACCTGTTCAACCGGGATCCTGGCTTCCCACGCTTTGTTCCTGGGTTTGGTTATGGCAAGGCAGCCGTCCTGCGCCCCGGCCTTGATATAGGGGGTAGGGTCTTTGGTGTAGGCCAGCCCTTCTTCGGCGCTGGCCGAAATCCCGCCGCAACAGGCCGAAAACCAGGCATGGACGGGATTATTGTTGACTGTAATTACCTCGCCCCTGGTCTGCTCCACCGCCTTCTTGACATTGTCGTTAATTTTAGACGGGTCGTAGGCCTGAAACTCCTCGACACTGGTGGAGGCGTCGGTGCCGCGCAGCTGTTTAACCCGGCCTGAGTTTATATTCTCCAGGGTAAAGGTCCTGGCCAGGATAGCCTGGGCTGCCAGCGCGTTCACCGGCGACTTGGTGTCCATCTCCGCAGCCACCACACCCTGGATATATTCTTCCATCTTTAAGTTCTTCTTCTCTCCTGTTTTATTGATAAATAGTGAAATAGTCGGCTCGTCTTCCAGGGGCTGCGCCGGCTTGGGCGCAGGAGCCTGCTTCCTGGTACAACCTGCCGCCAGTAAGCAACCCACCAGCAGGAGCACTACCGTTCTGAGCATAATGTGCCGGAACATAAAAACAACCCCTCCCGCGTTTTCTTTTATTGTGAGCAGGAGAGGTTTTATTTATGTAGTTTCCTCTAGCACTTTATACAGTTCGGCCGCAAGTTTGGCCGGAACATTATCGCGGACATCAACAACCTCCAGCTTAAGCATCCGGTGACCAAAACGAACCTCCAGGATATCACCCGGCTTAATTTCTAATCCCGCTTTAGCCACCCTGCCGTTGACTGAAACATGACCCTGGTCGCACACTTCATTGGCCAGGGTGCGCCGCTTGATCACCCTTGAAACTTTAAGGAATTTATCAAGCCGCAAATATCACGCCACCATTCCGGTAAATATTGAAAAAGAAGTGGACTTATTTGCCCACTGCATCCCTGAGCGCTTTACCTGCTTTAAAAACAGGAACCCTGGCGGCGTCAATATTAATTTCTTCGCCGGTCTGAGGATTTCTGCCTTTACGGGCAGCTCTTTCTCTGATTTCAAAGGTTCCGAAACCTACCAATTGGACCTTGTCACTCTTGGACAAAGCCTCACCAATGGTGTCCAGAACTGCAGTGACAGCCTTTTCAGCGTCTTTCTTGGTCAGTTCCGTTCTTTCGGCAACATTTGAGATCAATTCTGCCTTATTCATATCATCCCTCCTAAAATAATAGATATTAGTCCCAGTACTATTCGCGAAAATTCTTTCAGTTCCTTCCATCAAGAAAATGTTTCCTATATTTTTTCTACTTTTTTTGCCTCCTCCCACCATTCATCCTTTTCGGCGAGAGTAAAATGGGAGAGATCTTTACCTTTTGTCCGGGCCATATTTTCGACATATTCGAAGCGTCTAATAAATTTTGCCGAAGTTTTGGAAAGCGCCCCCTCAGGTTCTATCCCCAGTAGTCTCGCCAGGTTAACGGTAGAAAAGATGAGATCGCCAACCTCCTCCTCAATCTCCAGCCGGTCCCCGGCTATAATAGCCGATTTCAGCTCGCTCAGTTCCTCCTGTGTCTTGTCATAAGCCCCCTGATAATCCGGCCAGTCGAACCCGACGCGGGCTGCCGCTTTCTGCAGCTTGTTTGCCCTCATAAGCGCCGGCAGGGCTGACGGGATAGAAACCAAAAGGCTCTTAGGGGCGCCCCCCTCCCTTTCCTTGGCCTTGATCTTCTCCCAGTTAACCAATACCTCGCGACTGTCCCTGGCGTTAACAGAGCCAAAAACATGCGGGTGCCTGCGGATCAATTTTTCATTGATTCCGGCAATAACATCGTTGATGTCAAACTGCCGGTTTTCCTTGGCAATCTGCGCGTGAAAAACGATTTGTAGTAATAAGTCTCCCAATTCTTCACATATTTTATACATATCTTCCTCGTCCAGCGCCTCTAAAACTTCATACGCTTCCTCGATAAGATAGGGCTTAAGGCTTTGGTGGTCCTGCTCCCGGTCCCACGGGCACCCGCCTTCACCGCGCAGGCGGGCCATGATGTTCACCAACGGGTCAAGAGGAAAGCGGCTCTGAGTTTCGTCTTCATACGTTGGCTCCCGAAGCTCGTCCCCGTCCCAACCGGCTTGCTCATCATCCTCAATTACCTCGACAACCTCAATTTCTCCGTCTTTCTCCTCAGCCTGCCCGCCGCCTGCTTGTCCAGGTGTTTCGTAGGATATATCTTTGCCGTATGAACTCCCTGTGGTTATGCCACGTAGTTCATCTGACTTCTCACGTCCCACGTCCCACGACTCATTTCCCAATTCGGGTATGTAAACGCTGGTAAGATGGTCCACCCAGTCCAGCCTGTCAATTTCAAAAAGCGGGTGTGTCTCGATCCTTTCTTCACCTGTTATACCTGCGGCCCTAACCACCGTCACCGGGTGTTCGGGCGGATAAATTTCCATGAGATAAAGCTTTACATCCGATGCCACGAGGCGGCTGTAAACCTGGGTGATTACCGCGGGCCTGGCCGGCAAGGGAGGCCTGTCCTCGAGCCGCAAACCGTCTACAACCTGAAGTCCCCGGCCCGGGTCCAACCGCAGGGAGGTGTAAATCGCGTCAAGGAAGCTGACTGCAGGCAGTACCGCTACCTCCAGCCCCTCCTCTTCCGCCTTCTCAATAATCAGGCGCACCGATTCTTCAGCCACCAGGGGGTGCCCCGGTACAGCGTACAACACATGAGCGCGACGGGCTTCTTCTATCACCTGCCCGGCAATACGCTCATAGACCTCGCCAAACGAAGCGGCTTCATCGTAAAAACCGTCAAAGGTTTGGAAGTTAATCCCCTGGTTGCGGAGCCATTCTACAACCGGGTGCTTTCCCGTGCGGAGATAGATGCAAGTGGAGCCCCTCAACGCTTCCCAAACACCCATAGTAAGGCCGGAAGAAGCCCCGGCACCAAGTCCGGCGATAGTTATCCTTGCATGGCTGGGCATAAAAATAAGCCTCCCTTGAATATTAGTGAGCCTATGCCCAGGTCGTAAGGCGTAGGGCGTAGGGCGTAAGAATTGGACGTGAGACGTGCGACGTGAGACGTGAGTATATACTGCATTCCTTATTGGTCTCATGTGCGAATGAATTCGCACCTACATTTTGGCTGCGTTAAATAGCAATGGGGATAGTTCCCACTATCTACATCTGTCTAAGTTAAGCAATGAGAAGCAATAAGAACCGTCTTGTCCCACCTGGCTCAAAAAGCATGCTCGAAAAGGCTTGACTTGCGGGCACGGGGTTATCCGGAGCGAGCGGAGCACCTGGATGCGTTCCTTAGCGCGTGCGTTGCTTGCAGAAAAGCTTAAATAGCGCGTAACCAACGGATGGCTGTCTGCGACTCGCGGTCGGTATAATTTTGCTTTAATCAAACGTAGAATTGCGAAGCGAGCGGAGGATAACCCCAGGCCCACTACCCCAGAGGCTTTTCGAAAACCATTTTACAATGATCTTTATCATTACGTCGGTATAATTTTGCTTTAATCAATAAGAACCTTCCACTGTTCCACCTGTCCTCAAAAAGTATGCTTCGAAAAGGCTTGACTTGCGGGCACGGGGTTATCCGGAGCGAGCGGAGCACCTGGATGCGTTCCTTAGCGCGTGCGTTGCTTGCAGAAAAGCTTAAATAGCGCGTAACTAACGGATGGCTGTCTGTAAGGCGCGGTCGGTATAATTTTGCTTAAATCAAGCGTAGAATTGCGAAGCGAGCGGAGGATAACCCCGTGACCACTACCCCAAAGGCTTTTCGAGAACCAAATTACATTGATCTTTTCGCTTCGAACACATTTGCATCCATATAGCGTACTGGTATTTTTATGTATTGTCAATTAAAAAAATAAAGTGGCCGTTTAGAGGCCACTTTGTTACTGTTCCATCTGTTTGGCAAGAAAACCGGCTGCGGTCTCGGCCAGTTTCAGCTCCATCTCACCCATTTTAGTTTCCGATTCCCTGGAGGCCAAAATCACAGCCCCGATGGGATCTCCTTCGGCAATAATTGGAGCGATAACTTCGGAAGAATATTTACATTCACCGTCTTCTATGATCATACAATCCTTACAGGAGGGATCTTCACCCGGGTTGTTAATGACCACTGCCTTGCGGTCTTCCATTACTTTCTCAATAGCCGGCCCAATCGGTTTATTTATAAATTCTTTTTTTGGCGCGCCGGATACGGCGACAATAGTGTCCCGGTCAGCGATACAAGCAATGTGACCCAAGGCCTCATACAAAGAATCCGCATACTCCTTGGCAAAATCGCCCAGTTCGCCGATTGGTGAATACTTCTTTAGTATTACTTCACCTTCCCTATCAACAAAAATCTCCAGGGGATCGCCTTCACGGATTCTCAGTGTTCTCCTTATTTCCTTGGGGATAACAACTCTACCCAGGTCGTCTATACGGCGAACTATACCTGTTGCTTTCATTAATTCCCCTTCCCTCCTTATCGGCTCATTTCAAGGTTTAGCTTTATAAAATAGTATATAACGGGAGGGGTTTGATTATTCATTTTTTTCCAATCAACCATAAAAACTTTTCAGCTTTCGTCAGGCTTTTATTGTTTTGAGTTATCTTCTGCCTGGTCTAACAGTTTATTAGTTATATCAGCATTATTTTTAGCTTCCTCCATAAACTGGCTGAACTTGGTCTGCTTGGCTTCCTCATTCATCTGTTCGGCAAGTTCGCTCTTGACCTCTTCAAAAGACGGTGTTTGCGCCGGAATCAGTTTCTCTCTGAGAATAACATGGTAGCCATAGTCGGTTTTTACCGGCGACTTGGTGTACTCGCCGTCTTTTAAGGCAAACGCGGCTTCTTCAAATTCCGGAACCGCCTGGCCTTTGCTGAAAGTGTAAAGGCCGCCGTCAACCTTGGTCCCGTCCTCAGATTTTTCGCCGGCTAGTTGAGAAAAGTCCTTCCCTTGCTGAAGCTGGCCGATGACATCCTGCGCCAGCTGCTTTGCTTCAGCGTCGGTATGCTTAAACGGGTAGCCCTTGTCACCTTCATCCACGAAGAATAAAATATGGCGGACCTGCAACTGCTCGGGTTGGGCCATCTGCTCCTTGTTTTCTTCGTAATACTTTTTAACCTCGTCATCGGTTACGGGGGGCAGGTCCTTAGTAAGCTCGTCCTGCAGGTTCAAGATATAAGCGATGTCTTCCTCACTCATTTTGACCTGGTCCAGTAACTGCTGATACTCTTCCTCGGACGAAAACAGCTGTTTATACGCGCCTATTATCTCCTGAACCCGATCAGTGGACAGGGTACCCACTTTCTTTGCTTCCTGGAGCATCAGTTTGTTGTTGATCATCTGTTCCAGGGTGCTCTTGCGGAGAGTCTCCAGCAAGCTTGCGCCCTGGTCCCCGCTGAAGTCCATGCCCTGTTGTTCGTAGCCGGCCTTTTCTTCTGCAACCCGCTTGTCCAGTTCCTGGCTGGTAATCTTCTCACCATTTACGGTTGCCACAACATTGCCGTTGCAGCCCGCAACAATGACTACCGCCAGCAGCGCCAGCGACAGGACAAAAAACCTCAATATTTTCATCATTATCATATCCCCCCTTCAAAACAACATAGGTACATTATATATTAACATTGCTTCCTCTGGCAACCACCTGACATTTTGTGGCAAAACCGGTCACCAACCAGCAGGTTTAAAAAAGCTTCCAGTTGTTCCAGAAGAAAACTGCCCTCATAGTGGCCATTCCCAGCCAGGCGCAGCTTGATTTCGAATTCGTCTCCGGCGCCTGAGTATTTTACCCGGTTCTGGTATTGCCGGCCGGCTGCTACCAGGTCCTCCCCCGCCAGGGGATGGCCTGCGGCGAACAAGAGGCGAAACTGTCCGGGCAAAAGGCTGATTGACTTAATTTTTAGCCACCCCGCCAGTACCCTGATTTTGGCCACAGCCAAAAGGTTACCCACCGGCCCCGGTAAATCCCCGAAGCGATCCACCAGTTCATCTTCCAGATCCGGAATTTCTGAAAGCGAGCTAAAGGCCGCTATCCGTTTGTAAATCGCCACCTTCTGGTTGGAATCCGGTATATAGGTGTCAGGAATATAGGCCTCTACCGGCAGTTCAATAGAAGCTTCCACCATCCTGGGCGCCTCCTCACCCCTGGCTTCCCGCACCGCTTCTTCCAGGAGCCGGCTGTACAGGTCAAAGCCGACTGCCGCAATGTGCCCGTGCTGCTCCGCCCCCAGGATATTGCCGGCGCCGCGAATTTCCAGGTCTCGCATGGCGATCTTGAAGCCGGAACCCAGCTCGGTGAACTCACGGATGGCGGCCAGTCGTTTTTCGGCAGCCTCACCAAGCACCCTGTCCTTGCGATAGGTAAAGTAAGCGTAGGCCACGCGGTTGGAACGGCCAACCCGACCCCGCAATTGGTATAACTGGGCCAGGCCCATCATGCCGGACTCCTTGACCATAAGAGTATTTACATTGGGGATATCCAGGCCGTTTTCAATAATAGTGGTGCAGACCAAGACGTCGTACTCGTGGTTCAAAAAATCCAGCATCACCCGTTCTAACTCGTCCTCTTTGATTTGGCCGTGGGCAATTGCTATCCTTGCTTCCGGCACCAGGCCCTGCAGCCATAAGGCCACCCTCTCCATATCAAAAATACGGTTGTAGACAAAGAAGACCTGCCCCCCGCGTCCCATCTCACGGTGAATAGCCTCCCGGATCAGGACCGGATCCTCTTCCAATACATAGGTCTGGACCGGGTAGCGATTTTCCGGCGGCGTCTCCAGGATGCTGGTGTCCCGCATCCCCACCAGGGACATATGCAGGGTACGGGGGATGGGAGTGGCGGAAAGGGTAACCACATCCACGTTTTTACTGATTATTTTCAGCCTTTCCTTATGAGCGACCCCAAAGCGCTGCTCCTCGTCCACCACCAAGAGGCCCAGGTCCTTGAAACGGACGTCTTCCTGCAGCAGGCGGTGGGTGCCGATGATGATGTCAACAGTACCCCGCTCAAGTTCCTGGAGTACCTGGCGCTGCTCGCGGGTTGTGCGGAAACGGCTTAAAACATCGACCCCTACGGGATAGCCCGCCAACCTCTCCCGGAAGGTGTTGTAATGCTGCTGGGCCAGGATGGTAGTCGGAGCCAGCACGGCGACCTGCTTTCCTTCCATGACCGCCTTGAAAACAGCCCTTAAGGCTACCTCGGTTTTGCCATAGCCCACGTCCCCGCACAGCAGCCGGTCCATCGGCCTGCTACGCTCCATATCGGACTTAATCTCCTCCGCGGCACGCAACTGATCAGGGGTTTCCTCAAAGGGGAACGCATCCTCAAACTCCCTTTGCCATACCGTATCCTTCCCGAAGGCATGGCCCTTGACGGTCTCTCTGGCCGCATAAAGGGCAAGCAGCTCATGGGCCATCTCCCGGACCGCTTCCTTTACCTTGCCCTTGGCCCTGGCCCACTCGCCGCCACCCAGGCGGGACAGCCGGGGGGCCTCGCCTTCACTGCCCAGGTACTTTTGGATTAACCCCACCTGGTCCACCGGAACATAGAGCTTATCCTCCCCGGCGAATTTGACCAGGAGGTACTCCTTCTGAACCCCCTGGATAGTCAAGGGCGTCACCCCGAGATAGCGGCCAATCCCGTGATTGACATGCACCACATAATCACCGGTTTTAATATCCACAAAGGGAGCCAGCCGGTCCGACCGCCTCCACTCCCGCCTGGGTTTTTTGCGCTGGCCGTAAACTTCCGACTCAGTGAGCACCACCAGGCGGCAGCCGGGAAGCTCGAAACCCGCTGCCGGGCTGCCGTTGGAAATCACCACGTTGCCGGCCCTGACGTGACCTTCCAGGGAATTGGCATAAAAGGCGTCAATATTGTAGTCCCGTAGAGCTAAGAGCAGCTGCTGGGCCCGCAGCTGGCTTGACACAAGGACCACCACGGCATAACCTGATGCATGCCACTGGCGTATTTCTCCCGCCAACAGCCCCAGGTTCCCCATGAAAGACGGTACGGATTTGCCGGGAAAGTTAATGATTTGTTCGGGCTCGATAAACCCGGGCTGGCGGGGCAGTAGAGATGAATAAATAGTAATATGGGAAGCAAAGCCCGCCTGGAGATGTTCCCAACCGGCGTAAGTCAGGAACTGGGATGGCAGGAGCTTTCCCTTGGCCAAAAGGTCCGCGTAGGTTTCGGCGTGTTCCCGCAGCACTGCTTCCGCAACTTCCTTGACGCGCGACGGGTCATCTACAAAAATTGGAACCTGGCCAGGCAGGTAGTCAAGGAGGGTAACTGTCTCGGGGTAAAAATAAGGGAGAAATTGCTCGATACCGCTGAAGTAGCCGTCAAAACCCTCCAGGATCTCCTCGAATTTTTCCTGCAGCTGCTGCAATGCTCCCTGTTCTCCTGTTTTCCCCAGCTTGCGGCGCTGCGTCAGGTATTCCTTATCGACGGCCAACCGGGCTTTTTCCCGGGTATCGCCCCTGACAATCAGCTCCCTGGCCGGGTAGATCACCAATTCGTTGGCCTTCTCCTCTGAGCGCTGGGTTGTAATGTTAAAGCGGCGGATGGAGTCCACCTCGTCGTCAAAGAATTCAAGGCGGGCCGGCCGGTGGGCGGTCATAGGGAAAATATCCAGAATACCCCCCCGCCTGGCAAACTGCCCTCTTCCCTCAACCAGATCAACCCGCTCGTAGCCCATGGCCGACAAACTATACAGGATGTCTTCCAAATTTACCCGATCACCGATAGTCAGCCGCAGCACCGCTTTTTTGAAGTCGTCAGGGGGGGGCAAGCGCCGCAATAAAGCTTCAACAGGAGCAATGACAATGGTCTGATCGCCCTGTGACAGCGTTTCCAACACCTGCAGGCGCTGAGCCGCCACCTCCATGCTCTGGGCCAGTACCTGATAGGGCAGCAACTGCATTACCGGGAACTGCTGCACAGTGACGCCGGGCAGGAATTCCACCAGTTCATCGCCTAAAGCCAGGGCTTCCCGCTCACCTACCGTCACCACCAGGAACGACTGGGGGGCGCTTTCAACCAATCCGGCCAAAAGATAGCTGCGCTGTGACCCGGTCAGGCCAAATACCTGCTGTTGCTTCATTTTTTTCTCCAGTCCTGCGGCCAGGCTGCCGAACTCAGCCGAGGATTGAAGCGGCTTCAAAATCCCGCGCATGAATATATCCTCCATTTACCCATCACAAAAAGAGCTTTAGCAGCTTAAAGGCCAAAGCTCACGTATCATGGTTTTACATCGCTGTAATTTCATCCTCTGTTTGCAACGCGTCATGCCTATTGTGGACCTTTAATTGAGCACCGGCCCGCCAAAATAAGCGCTGTCAGGACCTCCGTACATGTCTTCCAGGCACTCCTCACAAAGGGTGGTCAAGATCACCTGGTCCCCGCTGCCAGACATACTAATTATATTCTGCGACTCTGTACCCGTCAAGGCAGACTGCATTTCTCCCGGCGAAAGGGCCTCCACTTCTAAACTATGCACGACAATATCACAACATTCACAAACATATACGAGTTTCAAAAAGGCCTGCCCTCATTCCATGATTTAGTAAAGGAAGCAGGGGGAGAAGCAGGGGGACGGTTCTTTTGCTTCCTTTTTTGGAAGCAAAAGAACCGTCCCCCTGCTTCCTTTACATTTACTTGTTGTGTCGCTTTGCCGATAATTTCACAACCAGGCAGTTCCAGGCCATATGGGTCAAAAACGCCGCGCCCAAAGCGGGTGGCAGGGTACCGTAAAAACGGTAGACAGATAAGGTTATAAAACCAAAAATGGAGTGGCTGGCCAGAGCCGCCAGCCCGGCGTAATAACCATTGCGGCGGTTGAAGTATTCCCAAAAGCCTTCCACTGCTCCAAAGGACAGGTGGGTTAACAGGATGTCCCCGCCGAATAAAACAGCTGCGGCAGTTTTGGAGATCTCCTCCACCAGTGGGGCCAGGTATTCCCACCTTTTGCCGGCCCATCTACCAAAATGTTTATTAACCTCCCAAGCCAGGGCTGCAGCCATTACCCCCAGGATCAGGGACAGTGGCAGGGAGGGTAAAAACTGCTTGAGGCGTATGTAACAATCACCTTCTGTTGTAAAGGTTCATAGCTTTCTCCAGTCCATCGCGCACTATGCAAACGACCGACCCGGCAGCGGCCTTCAGCGCATCCTCCATCTCCCTGGGCTCAAGGCGGCTGAGGACATAATCCACCGTCTCCATGTCAACGGCTTCCGGCCTGCCGATCCCAACTCTAACCCTGATAAAATTTTCAGTACCCAGGACCGCTATGATCGATTGCATTCCCTTGTGCCCGCCGGAACCTCCTGAGGGACGGATACGCAAGGCGCCGGCAGGCAGGTCCAGGTCGTCGTAGACAACCACCAGGGCAGACGGATCAAGTTTGTGCCAGTTTAACAAGGGGCCTACCGCCTGCCCGCTTAAATTCATATACGTCTGGGGCATGGCCAGCACAATTTTTTCCCTGTCAATCAGCCCCTGGCCGACCAGGCAATTAAACATCTTTTTAGTCACAGCCACATTCAGTTCCCGCGCCAGCCGGTCGATGACCATAAAGCCTATATTATGCCTGGTAGCGGCATACTGTCTGCCCGGGTTACCAAGTCCCACAACCACTTTCATAAAGGGCACCTCCGCCTCTAAAACTCTCCCCTATTTTACCAGGGCCTGCTTAGGAGGGAAAGGCTAAAATGGGCGTAAGGCGCGAGCTTATGCTGCATTCCTTAGCGGTGAGGCGTAAGCTTATGCTGCATTCCTTAATGGTCAGGCGTAGGGCGTAGAAAAAAATAAACCTGAGTTATCATCTTCCACCCTGAAAATGTAGGTGCGAATTCATTCGCAGAAATGTTACATTGGCGCCCGCAAGTTCGGCGCTGACGCGCCGTGTACGATTGAAGTGGCCTGCAAAAGATGGATATTCTTGTTAGACAGCCATACCCTATTTAGAGGACTCTTCTTCACCCGCCCCGGCAGGCTCGGCTTTCTCCTCATCAGGCTCAGCCACGGTTTCAACTGGCTCTCTCCCAGGCGCAGCTACCGTGACCACAGCGGCGTGCAGGTCTTCGTTAATTCTAACATCCGGAGGCAGTACAAGGTCGGCCACGCTTATTACATCCCCGACCTCAAGGCCGGAGATATCCACGGTAATGGCATCGGGGATTTGTGTAGGCAAGCACTCCACCTCGACCCGCCGCAGGAGCGGTGTAAGGACACCCCCCATCACCACACCAGGAGCGGTACCGTTCAAAACAACCGGTACGGTGGTGTGAATTCTGTCCTTCAAAGAAATTTGGTGAAAATCAGCATGTACCAGAACACGGCGCAACGGATCCCGCTGGACGGCTTTGACCAGCACCTTGTGCTTCTTGGTTTTACCATTTTCATTGATCTTCATACTGATCAGGGCGTTTGAACCGGCTTCCGCCAATATTTTCTGCAATTCCTTGGCATCCACTTCAATAGCCATGGCGCCTATGTTTTTTCCATACACAACAGCCGGGATCAACCCTTTATTTCTTATCTCATGGGTATGGCTGCTGGTTTTATCCAACCTTTTCCGGACTTCCAATTCCGGTTCCATCTAAGAAACCCCCCTTTGGTAACTATTATTCCCTATATTTGTCATAAACATTCCAGCGTGGGCATATGAATTAGCTTAAGAAACTTATTTGCTGCAGGGGGGGTTAAGATGCGTAAGAGCAAGCGTTTTGAATCCATGCCGGTAATCAGTTTGGAGGAAGGCCAGCAGATCGGCCATGTTAAGAGTCTGGTAGTTGACCCTGCCGGTAAAAAGGTGGCTGCGCTGATTATTGAGCAAAAGGGCTGGTTTAAGGAACAGAGGTTTATACCTTATCATAAGGTTAAAAGCGCGGGCAGCGACGCTATCACCATTGAAAAAACAGCCAGTGTGGAACGGGCAGCGAGCCTGCCTGACATAGTCAAGCTGGCCAGAGAAAAGGTCGGCGTCATCGGCGCCCGGCTCGTGGCTGAAAACGGGACTCTCCTTGGCAATGTTGACGAGTACTACGTGGACTTGGCCACGGGTACTATCGCCGGCCTGGAATTTTCCGGCAACCTGCTCAACAGCTTTATCAAGGGCCGTGCCTTCCTGGACACCATTTATGTCCGGACCCTGGGCAAAGAAGTGGTGGTAATTACCAACGAGGCGCTGGACAATATTTTCAAGCTCGACGGCGGGCTGCAGGAAACCGTCAAAAATATCCGTGAAACAACCGGCCATCTATGGGAAAACACGGTGCAAAAAACAAAGGACCTGGGTACCACCTTGAACAAATCTATCGAAAAAGTAAAGAAGGATATAAAAGCCGCAACCAACCCCGAAGGCGAAGAGGCTCTGTCCGCTGACAGGGAAAAGAACGAAGATCCGGCTGCTGCTGGATTGTCTGCAGTTACCACGCAGAAAGCGGGTCTAGAAAAAAATGAGCGCATAGTAGAAAATCCCCCGGCGCAAGCCGGCCCGCCAAACGAGGAAAACCGCACTCCCCCGCCTCCGCAAGCTTAAAGGGACGGTGGGTATGGGAAAGTCTGTACGCGATCGATTTAGAATGCTGATTACGTCCATAGATATGAGAAACACAAAACAAGTGAAGGGTCAGGGGCTTTCATTGAAAACAAATGACGGCCTTTTTTTCATACACAACTAAATATTTAACTTTTTTTCTTGATGGAAGGTAATTGAGGACCAGGTGTGGAAAAAGAAGGAATAGTTCTTTATTGGGGGGATAAAAAGTGAAAAGGCATTGTTTTTTATCTGTGCTTTTAAGTTTGTTGTTCTGCCTGGCTGTCGCTAACGCAGCTTTCGGGGAAACACAAACTTCGGCCAAGCAGTTGTTCCTGACCGATTTGAAGAATAACGGTCTGGTGGTAAGTGGTATACCTTACCACATCTATTCCGGAACATCAGTTTTGGAAATTAAAGAATTAAAGACTAATTTGCCCGGCAGTGAAGAAGCCATACAGCTGCTGACCCGTGCCAGGTTGAAGTTAGACTCCAAGGTTGACGGCCCTGCTGAAAAGATGGAAGCAAAATATACGCTTACCCTGGGGGGGAAAAACCGCAGCGGCTCCTTATTTATGGATAGCGACAAAATGATTGTATCAACAGAGTTCATGGACCTGATTAAGGACTTGTACCAGGCGCCTGCCCCCAGCGACTTAACCCTGCCCCGTTATGTCTATTTTACCGGGCTAGCCGACGCCGGGGGTTGGGACAGCATGGTCCAGCCTGAAATTTCACCGGCCCTGGAGGAAATGCTTATATTTATCTTCGAAGCAATACCGGAGCATTACTATCAGCTTTCTCCTGCCGAAAAAACAATAAAATTACAGATAGACCGGAACGGATTGCCGGAGGTCATACGCTCTTTAACATTCAAGGCTTTTGACGAGCCGGAGCGGTTCGCCGATCTGGTGTTTAATATTTTAACCGCCTTCGATCCTACGGTAAGTGCGGAAGATAGCAAACAAGGTATTCTGGAGACATTGGAATACCTCTATCAAGTTGCGGATACTCCTGACAGTCCCGATCAAATGCTGGAGATGCTGGGCGACAAACTGACCTTCAACCTGGTTATTGAGTCCTCCCTGCTGCCGGCAGGCCCGGACAAATTTCTCTTTGAGCTCGGCATGAATGACTTGGGCACATCAACCAACATCCACATCGACAGCACAACCCAGGGCGGCAAAGAAAACATAAGCGGTACCGGACTTATTTCCTTCAACTTAACAGATAAAACAGAAGGTTTCAGCCTTGATGGAAAAGTAAGCCAGGATCTCCGCCTGACTAAGGCTGAATACCGCACCAACTCTATAATAGATCTTAATTTTAGCGAAAGCAGCGACGAGGACAGCTACCTGCTCTTAAGCCTGAAGGGAACAGATCGCTACAAACCTGAAAAAAGTGTTGCCATAAACCTCCCCGAACTTACCCCCGACAACAGTATGGATCTCACAGAGGCAAGCAGCAAGCCGGCTCCATTCCATGAGGAGGTGCAGGTAGTCCTTGACGGCGAAGCGCTCTCCTTTGACGTGGACCCCTTTATCAAAGACGGCAGGACTATGGTCCCGATCCGGGACCTGGCGGAAAAACTCGGCTTTACAGTCGTTTGGAGTGAGCCCAATCAGGTCGTTATGACCAATGGGGATACCACCATCTCCATATTCCTGGGTGATCAGACCTACACTGTCAACGGTACCCGGAAGCACCTGGATGTTACCCCTTTTGCAAGCGAGGGGAGAGCTATGGTCCCGGTGCGGTTTATTGCCGAGGAGTTAGGCTGCATGGTTTATTATAGTGAGGCTACAAATACTGTGTTCATCAACCATAAGGCAAGTACCCGCGTCATTCCCTAGCTTACAAATGATAATAAGATAAATTTTTGGCCCAAATTACTTTTTGGAGACACTTCCTTGTTCACCCGTCAAAGGCGTCAGTTTTTCCCGGTTGAACCTTTGAAAGATATTCTTTTTCAATATCACTGATTCAAGTTGGATAAATAACCTGGTCCTTGCCAGTGAGAAAACCGTCAAAGCAACCCAGATAAAAACAAAGGACACCATGTGAACAGTTGTGAACGGTTCATGAAAAATAAATACTCCTAAGAGCAGCGCAATGGTTGGGGCGATATACTGCAAAAACCCCATGGTCGACAACGGGAGGCGCCTGGCGCCGCTTGCAAACAAGATTAGCGGCACTGCCGTGACAACGCCGGCCCCGGCTAAAAGAACTGAAATACCGGGATGACCAAAGCCAAAGAATAGGGCCCCGTGGTTATGTACATAATTGAGATAGAGCAAGGCAAACGGGGTCATAATGAGGGTTTCCAATGTTATTCCAGTGATGGCCCCGAGTTGGATCATTTTTTTGCACAGACCGTATAAACCAAAGGTAATTGCCAGGATCAACGCAACCCAAGGAATAGCGCCGAAGTGAAACGTCAGATTCAACACACCAAGCATGGCCAGGAAGAAGGAAACCATCTGCCAAAACGATAGCTTTTCTTTAAGTATAATAATGCCCAATAACACGCTAACCAGTGGATTGATGTAATAACCCAGGCTCGTGTCAATAATATGGTTGCTGTTTACAGCCCAAATATAAGTCAACCAATTCACGCTGATAAGCAAAGAAGCTATTACAATGCCGGACAATTTTTTTAGTTTACAACTGATTTCGCACAGTTCGCCCCAAAAATCTTTAAACTTTCTGGTTGAAAGCAAGACCAGCGCCATAAAGAAAAAAGACCAGGTAATCCGTTGCGCCAGTATTTCAAGAGGCGGAACAAGGTCGACCAGCTTCCAGTAAAGCGGCAATATGCCCCACAACAAATAAGCTCCGGCGGTAGCTGCCATACCGGTTAGTCGTTCGTCTGTCTGTTCAGTTTTCATAGTCTTACCCCTATTTACGAATAAATCTATTTTATGTTTATCTATCTATAAAAGCAAGCGAGACAGGGGACGATCCCTGTCTCACCTGCATGATGAGATTTTTTTATGCTTCTGAAGACGATAATTGCGTTTTGAGCATACTTTCTTTTGCGCGCAGCTTCTTAAAGTCGTTTGTTTCCGCCGCAATAATTCCAGACAAAGCGATCAGGGCGATCAGGTTGGGTATAGCCATGGCTCCATTCATGGTGTCGGCGATATCCCAAACCAGACCAAGATTTAATGTTGCTCCCACCACAACAGCTATGCTGAACAGCACCCGGTAAACGATGATAAAACGCGCGCCAACCAGGTAATAGAAGCATTTTTCACCGTAATAATACCACCCTAAAACAGTGGAGTAAGCGAATAGGATTAGGCCAATAGTAACTATCAGGCTGCCGATGCCCGGGAAAAAGGCTTCAAAAGAACGGCTCGTAAGCGCCGCGGCCTGTGCTTTTTCTACTCCGGGATACAGACCGGCCATTACCAGAACGATGCCTGTAATGCTGCAGACTATAATGGTATCAAGAAAGGTGCCCGTCATGGAAACCATCGCCTGACGGCACGGGTGGTCGGTCTTGGCTGCGGCCGCAGCGATGGGGGCCGAGCCCAGGCCGGCCTCATTGGAGAATACGCCCCGGGCTACCCCGTAACGAATGGTACTGCCGATCAAAGCTCCAAAACCAGCCTGGAAGCTAAAAGCGCTGCTAAAGATAAGTCCAAAGGCGTGGGGTAGTTTATCCAGGTTCATAATAATGATAACCAACCCGGCCAGAACGTAGAAGACTGCCATGAATGGCACAATAACGCCGGAAGCTTTGCCGATACTTTTGATGCCGCCAATTATAACCGCAGCGGTCAACACGGCCAGGATTATGCCTGTTTTCCATGCGGCAACCCCAAAGGTATCATGCACTGCGCCCGCAACAGAGTTTGCCTGCACCATATTTCCTATGCCGAAAGCAGCTATGGCGCCAAAAAAAGCAAATAACCAGGCCAGCCATTTTTGCCCCATACCTCGTTCAATATAGTACATGGGACCACCGGCCATTTCACCTTTTTCATCTTTGATCCGGTACTTTACAGCCAGTACGGCTTCCCCGTATTTGGTAGCCATACCAAATACAGCGGTTACCCACATCCAGAACAGCGCGCCAGGCCCGCCCAATACCACGGCTGTGGAAACCCCTACGATATTGCCGGTTCCAATGGTGGCCGACAGAGCAGTCATCAGCGCCTGAAAGTGAGATATATCACCTGAGGATTTTTTATCCTGCCTCGCGGGTGAAAAGGCCAGCTTCAATGCGTACGGCAGGTTGGAAAACTGCAAAAAACCCAGACGCAAGGTTAAGAATATACCTGTGCCGACCAGTAAGGTCAGCATCCACGGGCCCCACACAAACCCGTTTATTTTCCCTACAATTAATGAAATTACCTCCATTCCTGCATCACCTGTCCTTACAATTAATTTAGTTTTTGTCGTGAAGTCGCTTATCACACCTTTGTTGCGGCTGCTTGTGATTTATTCGACATAAAGCTATGAATTCCTTGGTCCCTGGCTACCTCCTGTGGAAAACAAGCAACAAAAATACCGGCGGAATTTTCCGCCGGCTGGAGTCAATAAAATGCGTAAATCGATCAAGGAACTTAAAGCTGCCAATGATATTCTAAAAAGAAGTAGCTGCCCAAGAGCTTTTTTCGATGGATATGGATGGATACAACGGAGGCTATCCGGCTCTGGTGAAACGTTCTTTTACAGGGCTCGGCTAGCCGAAGCAATATAAAACTGGCAGATAAGGCCTGCTTCAGAAAACCGTCGCAAGATTTCTTCCTATAATAAGGTTCGTCAATGGTAAGGTGGAGATTTCCCAGCGGTTTCTGCTGGAAGATCTCCACCTTACCATTGACTTCATAAAATTACGAGTTTAAGGACTAAACTGGATTTGACAATTCCAGAAGCAATTTGTTCTTTTGCCCATTGCCGAGGAGCATGCTGGGGATAGCCACTTTTATTTTCTTATGAGTCCATGACTTTTTAATCAAACAATTTGCTCACGGAGAGATCCTCATGGATGCGGATGATCGCCTCGCCGAGAAGTGGAGCGACAGATAAGACCTTGATTTTATCGATCATTTTTTCCTTGGGCACAGGGATGGTATTGGTAACGATCACTTCTTTGATGGGCGCCTCGTCGAGCCGCTTTATCGCCGGCCCGGAAAGGATAGGGTGAGTGCAGCACACATAAATATCATTCGCGCCCCATTGTTTTAAAGCCTCGGCCCCTTTGGTGATGGTCCCGGCAGTATCAATGATGTCGTCCAGCATGACCACATTTTTGCCCTTGATGCTGCCAATGATGCTGGAAACTTCGGCCACGTTGGGCTCAGGCCTGCGTTTGTCGATTATGGCGATGGTGGCGCCAATCCGTTCGGCCAGATCCCTGGCCCGGGTGACACCACCCAGGTCGGGTGACACCACTACGATATTATCAAGCCCTATTTGTAAAATATACTCGGCCAGGATGGGAACACCGGGCAGATGATCAACCGGAATATCAAAAAAACCCTGAATTTGACCAGCGTGCAGGTCCATACAGAGGACCCGCCTGGCGCCGCTGGCATTCAAAATATTGGCAACCAATTTGGCGGTAATAGGGTCTCGCGCCCTGGTTTTCCGATCCTGTCTGGCGTACCCGTAATAAGGCAGAACCGCGGTAATCCGCTTCGCGGAAGCGCGCCGCACGGCGTCAATCATGATCAGGAGTTCCATCAGGTGCTCATTAACGGGACTGCAGGTAGGCTGCATGATAAAAACATCGGCGCCCCTTACGCTCTCGTTAATTTTAACCTGGATTTCTCCGTCACAGAAACGGGTGCATTTGGCGTCGCCCACAGATACCCCCAGGTACTGCGCAATCTCTTCAGCCAGTTCGGGATTGGCGTTTCCGGTAAATATTTTTAGCCTCTTGCGAGATGACATGCCTACTACCTCCAAAATGTATTAACCGCAGATTATTTTTCTGGTTTTCGAAGAGAGATGGTCACGTAGACGCTAACCATCCCTACCCTTCTCGGCCTTGCTTTTTTTCCTGCTCTCCCAGTCAAGCACCAGGGCTTGCTTGGCCCTTTCCACGCCCAGGGCGCCGTCGGGTACATCCCTGGTGATGGTGGAACCGGCTCCGGTTGTCGCGCCGGCGCCTATTTTGACCGGAGCTACCAGGTTGGTGTTGCTGCCTATGAAAGCCCGGTCACCAATATGTGTGGGCCATTTTTGTTGGCCGTCATAATTGCAGGTAATCGTGCCCGCCCCAATGTTGACCTTCCGGCCGACAGTCGCATCGCCAACGTAGGCCAGGTGAGGCACCTTGCTGCCGTTACCGATATCTGATTTCTTGATTTCAACAAAGTCGCCCACCTTGACATCCTCTCCCAGCCTGGTTTCAGGACGGATATAGGAAAATGGGCCAATCGAACAGCGGTCCTGGATATAGCTTTCAAGAACGATGGAGTTTTGGATCGTTACACCGCTTCCCACCACTGAGTTTACCAGGCGGGTATCCGGGCCAATGACGCAGTCCTCACCTACTGTCGTGCTTCCCTCAATAAAAGTAAAAGGGTAGATGGTCGTGTCCCGGCCGATCCGTGCCCCACGGTCTACAAAAGTAGATTGCGGGTCAACTACAGTTACTCCCGATCTCATTAGCTCCAAAAGGACCCTCGACCTGATCACCCGCTCCACCTCGGCCAGTTGGACACGGTCGTTAATCCCGGCTGCCTCAGCCTGGTTTGCCAGAAGCATTGCGCCGACCGCCCTGCCCTCCGCGGCGTAAGTTTTAATAATATCGGTGAGGTAGTACTCACCTTGGGCATTGGCCGGTGTAACTTTGTCCAGCGCCTCAAAAAGACCGGCGGACTCAAAGCAATAAATGCCGGTATTGATCTCCAGCACCTCAATTTCTTGTGGAGAAGCGTCTTTTTGCTCAACTATCCTTTTCACTCTGCCTTGTTTGTCCCGGATCACCCGGCCATAACCGGTTGGCTCCTCCACCTTGGCAGTCAGCACGGTGGCGACAGCTCCCGTGGCCCGGTGTGTCTCCACCAACCGGGAGAGCGTTTCAGGCTCAATTAGTGGGGTATCGCCGCATAGTACCAGGAGCTGGCCATTAAATTCCTTTAATAAAGGGCTCGCCTGCAATAGCGCATGGGCTGTTCCCAACTGTTCCGCCTGCAACGCAACCTGGCCCCGGCCCGCCACTTCCTGGGCGACCAAATCCGCGCCGAAACCCACCACTACAATATTCTGTTCCACCCCGGCAGCTGCAACAGCCTCAAGAACATAAGACAGCATCGACCTACCGCAAATCTTATGAAGCACCTTGGGCATCCCGGACTTCATCCTGGTGCCTTTACCCGCAGCAAGAATAACTGCCGCCAGACTCATCCGGCGACCTCCTTTGCAGTGTTCTATAATAATAATGGTGAAGATTCCCTAAAATATGGTTTACCACGAGAATCCACATTATTAGCATATTCAACAAAAAAATTTAATTTCCTCTAGCTTTAGATAAAAAGAGCGCTTGTACTCCAAGTGGTTGTGAATTTGCCCTGAAGTGGTAAAACGGTGCGCAAGGCATTAGACAACCATATCTGGAAGCAAGAGCTCTTACTTGTCAATTATTTAATTAAATAGCCATAGCATAGGCCTGTAGAACGGCGGTTTGGATTAATTCACGAGCGATAGAAGTAATCGGGTGCGCTATGTCACGAAACTCTCCGTCCGGTGTTTTCCTGCTGGGCATCGCCACAAACAGCCCGTTTTGCCCCTCAACAACCTTGACATCGTGAACAACAAAAGAATCATCCAAAGTAACCGATACAATTGCTTTCATTTTGCCTTCTGTTAAAACTTTACGAACCCTGACGTCGGTAACTTCCACGAATTTCACCACCTTCCCAAATATGGTTACCGCTCTTAAAATAGCTCTTTCTGCAACACTTGGCAAATTCCTTCTTATTTCCAAAATTTTAAGAAAATAATTCCTTTGTTATATTATCTCTGGCAAATAATTGCTTTTCTTTAGTATGGACACTATTTCCTGGATGTGTTCCTGGTCCCTCGTCTCAAGATCAAGCTGCACTTCGGCCTGTTTTAAAGGTATGCCCGGTCTAATCCGGTCATGATTTATCGAAATCACGTTAGCATGAGTTTGAGCGACTACCGACAGCAGTTTCTGAAGGCTGCCCGGCCGGTCGGTCAAGGTTGTCCGCAAGCGGACATAACGGCCTGACTTGGCCAAACCACGCTCGATAATGATGGAAAGAATATTCACATCTATATTGCCGCCACTTAAAACAACTGCAGTATTAGCTCCTGTCAAAGATGTTTTATGATAAATTAATGAGGCCAAGCCGACCGCTCCGGCGCCCTCAACCACCAGTTTCGAACGCTCCAGAAGCATCAGGATAGCGCCGGCAATCTCTTCGTCATCAACGGTGATGATATCGTCCACATAACTCCGGATGATCTCAAACGCCAGCTTGCCGGGCCGACGTATCGCTATCCCGTCAGCAAAGGTGCTGGTATTGCTGCTTTCAATCAGGGCGCCTTCCCGGTATGAGCGATACATGGCCGGAGCCCCCCCGGCCTGCACGCCAATTATACGTACTGAGGGTTTCGATTTTTTTATGGCCAGCGATATACCTGCGATCAGTCCGCCTCCGCCAACCGGTACCAGCACCGCCTCCAGGTCCGGCATCTGCTCAAGCAGCTCCAGGGCAATCGTGCCCTGACCGGCCATTATTTCCACATCATCAAAACCATGGATGAAAGTGGCCCCGCTCGTCGCCTGGAGCTCAAGAGCGCGGTGGTAGGCTTCATCATACCCACCTCCGGCCAGGATTACTTGCGCACCGTAACCACGGGCTGCCATTATTTTAGAAATCGGCGCCCCCTCAGGCATGACAATGGCGCTGGTTAAACCCGCCCGGGCTGCGGCATAGGCCACCCCCTGGGCATGGTTGCCGGCTGAAGCCGCAATTACTCCGCGCGCCTTTTCTTCACCACTCAGGCTCATAACCTTGTTATAGGCCCCCCGAATTTTAAAAGAACCTGTTTTCTGCGTGTTTTCCAGCTTGAGGAAAACATTATTGCCAGTTAGCCGGCTGAAGGTATGAGAATACTCAAGCGGGGTGATGTGCGCCGCCCCGGCCATCCGCTGCCTGGCGGCCCTGACCATGTCCAGTGTCAATAACGCCTCCGACATAATTCTCTCCTTGTTTTTATTATTAGATACACATGCCGCTATCCAGGCGCTACGTATCATGAAAATACCAGCCGGTGCAGGCGCGATTTTAATCGCACAACGGCGCGTCAGCGACGCACTTGGGCAGATAATGTAGCCTTTGTGCGAATGAGTTCGCTAGACCTAGGTGACGTCATTGAGCGTTCTCGCCCACGCTTCCGGCGCGACGTCACGGTATTTCCGGTTGCCCACGTAAAAATCCCGTCCTGTCAGCGCTCTTTTGTGGATTACCCCGGGACCCTGCAGTTCCACCATGCGGTAAATATTCCAGATGCTTCTGTAGCCCAGGTTGGTCCTTACCTCTGTGGTTAAGATCATCATCACTTGCGGCGCCTTAATCAGCGCTTTCGGTTCCACCAGGCGGGCGGCCAGAGCACGGATCTCGGACTGGGGTTCGATTTCACCCTCCGTGTAGCTTCCTTCAAAAACTTCAGCCAACGAGGTTGTCCTGCCTTCCATGATAATTGGCCCGAAAATACAACTGGCTTTTTCCAGTGTCGACTGGTCCACTGCCAGGTAGCTGCCGATGGGCGTCTGGAAAAGCTGCTCCAGACGACAGGTCAGCCCTTCCCTGCCCACCCTTGCGTAGGTCTCAGAAATGGTGAGATGGTGTTCACCCTCGTTAATCCTGATATATACCGGTATGGCCACGATACCCACCGGATTGCCGCGACCTTGCGCTGTCATGAGCGTAACGGCTTTAAGGCGGTCATTTTCAGTCCAAAAAATAAGGATGTTGCCTTGACCGTCCTGCGCCGCCCCGGATGGATTAACCCAAGCGGCAAAAAGCAAAAGAAATACTAAAAGGACAAGGCAGCTCCGTATACACCTGGTGTATGTCATAGAAAGCCCCCTTAAATCTACCAAAAATATTATGAAACTGCGGGCTGACTTTTATTCTAAAAAAAATTCGCCTCTGACGACCTGTGGGCTTATAACGCGGCTCATGTTCGTCCCAATTTTGTTCAACGTTATTTTCAGGATGTCCAGCCGCCAGCGGCGCCACGTATCATAAAAACACCAGCGATGTAGGCGTCGATTCCAACCGCATACGGCGTGCCAGCTCCGAACTCGTGGCAGCCAATCCGCATTTGTGCGAATGAATTCGTACCTACATTTTTGGGGTCTCGCTTCGTATGCCGGACTCTTATTTTCAGTGGCGGGCCTTAAAATCACGCTAGCGTGAGCCCACAGATCACCTCTGCGGACGTGAGGTTACTACGAATCGAGAAGCGTTTTTCGATAAACCCGGTAGACCCTGCCCTTCCTGGCTTGCCCCATGTTCTGGATAATTTTGTTCATCATCCGGTTACTCTCCGCAATTTGGGATAATTCGAAGCGCATGACGCCTCTCCGGCCAGCCCTGCGGATACATTCTAGAATCAGCGCGGCTTCCAGCCCCTTAAACCGAAAGGGCGGCAGCACGGCCAAGACGGCCAGACGGGCGGTCCGGGGACCCGCCAGCGCCCTACCGGAGTTTCTTCTTAAAGCTAAAAGGGTCAAACAGAGACCGGCCGGCTTTCCGTCAACTTCAGCGATCAGGATCAAGCCGGGGTCATAAAAACCCTTCAGTCTATGCAAAATGGCGGCGCCTTCCTCCGGGGAAAGAGGCGCGAACCCCCAGATACCCGGCATTGAACCGTTATGCAGGCATGAAAATTTTTCTCCCTCAGCTGTCAGGTTGTTAAAATCCAGTTCCCTGATACGCAGGGTCTGGTTATTCATAGCCCGGGAAGCCACTCTTACCAACCGCTCCGGTAAAGGCTTCCCGAGGTCACGGTGGTAAGCCAGCAGGTCCACTTCCAGCTCCAGCCCGCTTGCTTTTAACAGATCCTGATAATAGGGGGGATTATAGGGCATGCCCGGCAGGTGAAAACCCTTAAAACCCTCCACCAATAGGCCCACCCGTTCGTGCGGAGTAAGATCAACAGGTCCGATCATTACCTTTACTCCCCTGCCGGCCAGCCATGCTGAAGCTCTTTCAATCAGCGCAACCGCCACAGTGGGGTCGGGTAAAGCTTCAAAGTACCCAAAATAACCGGTAGACCTTAACTGTTCGTCCGTATGGACACCGGCCGCAATGCGCCCGGCAGCATAACCTCTATGCACCGCCAGAAAAGGCTGCGCTTCCACCCGCGCAAACAGGCGATCCCGTCTCGGGTTGGCGGGATCGATAATGGGAAAAGACGGCGCCGTAAAAACACCACGGTAAACCGATCCCGGGAAGGCGTTAAAGACCTGAAGTTCTTCCGGGCTCGAGACAGCTACAACCTCTACAGCCATAACACACCCCCACTTTTTTTGCTACAGGTTATTCCGGCAGTCAGCCCATTGCTACTACCTTGAAAATACACACAGATCGCTTCAAAACATGTAGGTGCGAATTCATTCGCACAAATGCAACATTGGCTGCCACAAGTTCGGCGCTGGCGCGCCGTTGTGCGATTGAAATCGCACCTCGCTAAGTATGTTTTCATGATCCATGATACCGCTGAAGGCATGACAACTACCTTATAAATAAGTGGGCAGCATACAAAAAGCCAAACCCAAAGAAAATGTGGCTGCTTACGCTGGCACAGCGATAAGGCATGTGAATTTATCATAAAAAAACAACAAACCGGCCCTCAAGGACCGGCAGATTCAGAGTGCATTGACGATACAAACCATTGTACCGAAACAAATATTGGAACAAATTAACTATTACCGCTTGCACCTTATACCCAATCAAGTGCAGGCGCGAATTTATTCGCACGCATCTCAAAGGAACACGAACACAGATACGCCCTACGCCTTACGACCAACCACAGAGTTAACTATGCTCCCAAAGTCTTCAGCGCCAGAGTAAGGTCGGCGGGCTTATCAACATCAACGCCAACTTCAGGATATTTTGACATTACCACAATTCCCTTAATCATGCCCAAAAGCTGTGAGGCTTTTTGCTCAGCCTCGGCAATGGTCAGGGAGCGCATTAAAAACTTCAGTACAAATCCCAGGCCGATTAGCCTGCAAAGTCCAACCGGGCTCTTGCGCAGGCTGATAATTTTTTGCCCGTTTTCAACACATTGCTTAAAAATCGCGGGGTTAATTAAGAAGAGGTTTCCCCCCGTAAACACACCCTCTTTTAAATTGACATAGGTGCGCCTGGTCGTTGGGAATTTACTCTCCACCACCTGCTTGGAAATGATAGGGTAATACAGGTCGCCGCTCATATCGCCGCAAAGCTCGAGGAAATCGTTAACCGCCTGGGTTGTGAGCATGGGAATGTCGGAAGTAACCAGCAGTACCCGGCCAGCCCCCAGGACACTCTTCAGTCCTGCTTCGATGTTTTCCATAATACCGCCGCGAGACTCTATAACAGATACCCGCTCTCCGTTAAAAAACGGGGAAAGCTCTGCAACGGGACCAACCACCACCACCCGCCTTATCTGACGACATCTCAATAGCGCTTCAACCACATACTGGACCATGATTTTTTCGCCTATCGGTATCAGCGCCTCGTAGCGGACCTCGCTGCATTCTCTGAGCGGCCCTTCATTGCTGCTCCCGGCCAGGACAACAGCGTCAACCATTAAGCCTCTTCCTCCCTGAGGGCATTTAAGAGGCTTTGCTCGGCGTTTTCAATATGCTCAGTGGCAAGTTTCTGGGCTTGTTCCACGTTGCGGTCGGAAATCGCCTCAACAATCTTGGTGTGTTCATCCAGAGCGATTTTTAAACGGCCCGGCTGGGATAAAGATGTCATACGAAAACGGTTAATCTGCTCATGGAGATTAATAATAATCTGTTCCAGTCGCTGGTTGCGGGAGGATTTGTAAATAAGAGCGTGAAAAGCAGTATCTCCTTCAACTACCGCTTTGAGATCTTCCTCTGCGCTGACGTTTATTTGATGAATTGACCGCTCAAGTTGATCCATCTCTTCGTCCGTGATTCTCTCGGCGGAAAGTCCGGCAGCAAGCCCTTCCAGGGCAGCCCTCACTTCAAAAATATCTACGATATCCTTTACCGATATGCCCGCCACATAAGCCCCCTTGCGGGGAACCATAACCACAAACCCTTCCAGTTCCAGCTTGCGGATGGCCTCCCTGACCGGGGTGCGGCTCACACCCATTTCTTCGGCGAGCTGGATTTCCATCAGTCGCTCGCCCGGCCGCAACCTCCCCTGGATAATTGCTTCCCGGAGGGACTCGAAAACCATTTCACGAAGGGGTTTATAATTGTCCAGTTTAATAGGTATAAGTCTTGACTTGTCCATCAATGTCCCTCCCCGGAATGTAAGTGTAATAATATTTATATTTTACTCTCGGTTATTGTTAATCGCAAGAAATATACGCTTTATTGCCAGTGTTTAATATATTGGTGACAATCACCTGCTCATCCCGCCGGTTATAACGGGCCGCGACAGCATGGGCCGTGTCCAGGTCCGGAGTCAGTCCGAATACGGTAGGTCCGCTGCCTGACATCAGAACACCCAGGGCCCCCGCTTGCAGCAATTTTGCTTTAATTACCGATATCGCCGGCTGCAGCTGGATCGCCACCGGCTCCAGCATATTGACCAGGTGGCTGCAAATAGCGCGGGCGTCGTTTTTTTCAATTGCGTTAATCATACCCCGGTGATCCGGTTTATCGACGCTTACTTCCCGTTTATAAGACTGGTAAACATGCGCCGTCGATAGTCCAAAGGGGGGTTTAACCAGTACCACACCCAGACCGGGACAAGCTGGAAGCCGCTCCACTCTTTCCCCCCTGCCGCGGGCCAGCGCGGTGCCCCCCAACAGGCAGAATGGTATATCCGAACCCAACCGCTCCCCAAGCTTCATTAAGTCTAGCAAGGAGAGACCTGTCCCCCACATCTTATTTAAAGCAATCAGGGTAGCCGCGGCATCTGCCGAACCTCCGGCCAAACCGGCCGCAACTGGTATGTATTTTTTGAGGTGGATGCTTGCTCCTTGCCGGATCCCCCTGTGGCCGCGCAGTAAGTCGGCCGCACGGTACACCAGGTTTTGCGCGCCGGCAGGCAAGCCGTCTCCTTCGACCGTCAGGGTTATTTTTCCCGGTGTTGGGCTAAACTCAAGGTAGTCATGCAGTTCAATTGACTGCATAACCATTTCCACTTCGTGGTAGCCATCCGGTCTTTTACCTAATACTTCCAGGGTAAGGTTTATCTTAGCCCTGGCTCGGGCTTTAATACTCACTGGGGCACCATCTCCCGTGTATTAAGTTAGCCTTAAAAGACCGAAAATCCTCTTATCTCCTTCACAATTTCTTGATTTTTTCCGGGTATGCAAAATCCTGGTTCTGGTGGCCTTTGCAACGCCAAACTTCTTCCGGCCGCACGCCCAGGACCATCAGCCCTGCAGCGGCAGCCAGGGCATCTTCCAGCCGGTTTGCGTCTGAAACGTTACAGGGATGTGTTTTTGTTTTGGTAATCGTCCTGGACCGGCAGCCGTTTGCGACAAGCACCTTGCCTTCACGGATAAACACAGCCATCCCTCCTGCTCCCAGATGCCGCCTGACCACAGCGTTATCAGGATAAACACTGTAGTATACAACCCGGCCCTTAAGCCTGCCGGCAGGATATAACTCTTGCTGGCTGTCCGCATTAACCACCTCGTAGCCAAAACGGCCGGCAGCTTGCAGGACCAGTTCCCTGAGGCCGGCCAGGCGCAACAGGCGGGATCTTGGCGCATCCGGACCCTGACGGTATTCGTCCACAAACTTTTGGATTGATGAATAAAACTCCATGCTTAGCCATTCAGTTCCAGAATTAAGCATGACATCCCTCCATCACTATTCCTAAGGTTATTATTAACCTTATTTAGGCAAATGATACAATTTTTTTTAGTTGTCATTGATGCTCAATGCTATTTCCCTCTCATAGAATAAAGATAATCAAACCTCTGATAGGAGGGCTATAATGGCTGATAAATTAATGCGTGCCCACGGCAGTTATATAACCATAAACCTGGCCACCCGCCGCCTTGGTTTTCACGAAGGAGGGCGCCTGGTAAATACCTACCCGGTTGGAGTAGGGAAACCTTCAACACCTACACCAACCGGCAGCTACAGCGTTAGAGAGAAGATCATGTACCCCGGCGGAGCCCTGGGTACACGCTGGATGGGATTGTCTGTCCCGGGAGGGAATTACGGTATCCACGGAACCAATAATCCTCCGTCGATTGGAGGTTATGTTTCCAACGGGTGTATTCGCATGTACAACCAGGATGTGGAAGAACTTTTCCCAAGGGTGATGATTGGCACGGCAGTAGAAATTTCAGCCGGGACAGTCCAATCAAAGACCGAGAGCCTAACGGGCGCCGCGCAGGGAGGACAGCGCAAGCATATTGTGCAGGCCGGGGAAAGCCTGTGGGAGATTGCGCAGAAATATGGCAAAAGCCTGGAATCACTCATTACTGTGAACCTGATCGCCAACCCGGATGTGATTTACCCGGGCCAGGTCCTGATTATACCGGCTTAAGAGACGTGTGAGTATGCGGCTTTTCGAGAACCAGTTAACTATGACCTTTACCATTGCGATACACTCGGATTTATAATGGGCTGCAAAACTGATTAGTACGTATGTTTTTGGTCTACTGTCCTGCACCGCCTAATATGATCGAACAGTACACTATTTGCAAAGGCTGGTGCAGTTTTGGGAGAGATTGTGTTACTGGGGCTAATTGCCGGGTTGGGAACCTGCCTGGGAGCCCTCCTTGTTGTTGCCTTCGGCCGCCTGGGACCCGCTTCTATTTCTCTAATGCTGGGATTTGCCTCCGGCATTATGACTGCCGTTATTATTTTTGACCTGCTGCCCTCGTCCTTACATTATGGCAGCCTTGCCGCCACCCTAACGGGTTTTGCCGGCGGCATCCTTCTCATGGCTTTCCTGGACCTGGGGCTCAATATTTTGGCCCCTTCTCTTTTTAGAGGCAGGGGCTATTTAAAAATGGGTTACCTCATTGCCGCAGGAATTGCCCTGCATGATCTCCCGGAGGGATTTGCTATTGCCGCAGGATTTGCCGCGGCGGAAAGATTGGGACCAATCCTGGTGTTGGCCATCGGACTCCACAACATCCCGGAGGGGATGGCCACGGCTGCTCCTTTGAGGTACGGGGGTATGGGGGCCGGCCGGGTACTGGCGCTCAACGCCATAATCAGCCTGGTGACACCGCTCGGCACCTTTGTTGGACTGGAGCTGGTAGCAGCCTCCTACACCTTTATCGGACTGCTCCTGGCCTTTGCCGCAGGGGCCATGACCTATATCGTCCTTGGAGAATTGGCTCCTGAGTCCCGCCGCAGCAATAAGCCATTGGCCTATACAGGCATGTTGGCGGGTTTAATCTTAATCATGGCCCTTAGCTTTATTGCCTAAGGATCAGCCAGGCGCCTCCGGCCATCATCAGAGTTCCGATCAGGTTATAAAGACTAAACGGTATTTTGTTCATGCCAAAAAGTCCGAAGTGGTCCACCAAACTCGCTGTCAGGACCTGCGCCAGGACGATGGCAGTGGTGGCTGGAGCCACCCCTATCTTGGGAATAGCCCTGACGACACAATATATAATTATGACGCCCAGAATACCACCAAGGTAGGTATACCAGGGAGCCTGGGGTATCTGGGCCAGGCAGCCGTCTCCCATACGGCAGACAAACAAGAGGACTGCAACCAGCAGGAGTCCGATGAGGTGAACAATAAAGGTGGTTTCCCATAAACCAACTACTTTACCGAGCGCAGAATTTAATGTGCCCTGGATAGCCATAGCCACCCCGGAAAGAGCAGCAATGATCAGAGGTAAGAACTTAGGCGCCATAATTGACTCCTCTACAACCTTTTTAACGTATTTTCTCCTTAAGTCCCTCCTTTATTCCCGGATAGTACCACACGCCGCTATCGCGGCGCCAGGTATCATGAAAACACCGTGCGATTTTAATCGCACACGGCGCGCCAGCGCCGGACCTGGGCATCTAACATAACTATTGTGCGAATGAATTCACACCTCGTATTCAGAGTAGGTCGCCATGCCGTTGGCACATGCACAGACATGTGGTGTAACAGAAATGATTTCGGCAACATAAAATAAACCAAACAGCATACCGCATCAAGAGATGAAAGGAGTTGTGTACATCTTGTACCGTTTATTGCCTATACTCATGATGCTGGCAGTAAGCCCCGACTCTGAGAAAAAGTTGGAAAACCTCAGTTCCTTCCTGACGGCAGCTAAAGATTCCGTAATGACCATTAGAAACGGCCTTGAGACATTTCAAGCCAATATGGCGCCGCTCATGATGAATCTGGCAGATAATAAATCAAACGCAGCAAGCCAATCCCAAACGGCCGAGGACAATGTGGCCCACCCCCCGGAATAATCGACCTGTACTTTTAACCGCAACGAGCAGTCCTGCGAGAGGGCTTACCGGCCGGGCTGCCGTTCTTGTCCGGCTTTTTATTTTTTTGTGGAGGTGTCAAAATGAAACAGGCAGTAAACCCGATCCTCTTTTTACTGGCAAACAACCCTGAGACCGAGCAGAATTTGGAAGTCATGATGTCCATACTCCAAGTCACAAACGAAGCGGTAAAAAGCATTAAAAACGGCCTTGATAATTTTCACGAAACCATACTTAAAATAAAAGACCAAACCCCTCACAACAGCAACCAGTAAAACGCTTAAAAGTACACCGTTATTAGATGTGCAAGTTGTTTATCATAATGACGTTCTTTGCCTCCGGCTGATCCAATATGGCGCTAACGCGCCGTAGCTCTATTGAATCAAATCAACACAACCTTAAAAATCATAAACTCTACCGGCTCGGCTCCCTGCATGGTAAACCATACTGAGGCAAAAACGTGGACTGGCTTTTAAAATGTAGTTGCGAATTTATTCGTAGATGACCTTACGACCTGCGATCAAAAAAGACGCCTGCTAAGGGCCTGTTGAAAAAGGGCTGAGCGTTCTTCACGCTCAGCCCTTTTGTCAACAGGCCCTTAGGCGCCCCCTTTTTTATTTAAGCTGGTCCCATTTCATGATCTTAGGTACTTCTCTCTTTTCACCTCCGTCTTCCCTGCTTTTATCAATTTCCTTGAAACCCGGCTTGGCAGGACCTAGTTCACTGCCGCAGGATGGACCTGCGGTATCTTGCTGCTGGCTTGCCGCCGTTTTACCGGGAGGGCACATCAAACCTGACAGCATTCCCATCATCTTGCCCAGGTCAACGTTTTGACTAAGGGCCGCCAGCATATTGAGCAATGTGGCCGGGTTTATTCCCTGCCCCGTGGAATCCCCATTACTTTGGGAACCCAGCATTTTTAGCAGCGCACCCAGCATGTTTTCCAGCGGCGGGCCTCCTGCCTGCGGCGTCCCGGCCATCAACGGAGGTAAAGGAAGCGTTGCCGGGGCAATGCCGGCGCTGCCGCCGTAACGCCGGTTAAGCAGATTCAATATACTCATTAAGTTTACAGAACTCAAATAAATCAGCATGGTATCCTGATCAATGCCGTATTTGGTCTGATGTTCAAGTATCCTGACCACAGAATCCTCAAGAGCGCCAGGACCGGCGCCGCCTTCCGTCATATCAATCCCTCCTAAGCGACAATCAAAACATTCCCGGAATATTGGGGAAATTCATTCCTCCGGTCATTTTGCTTACCTCGCTTTTAATAATATTTTTTGACTCCACAATAGCTTTGTTTACGGTTTTTAGGATTAAAGACTCCAATACGCCGGCCTGCTCCGGACGCAGCAGGGATGGTGCAATTTTAATGTCCTGCACTTCCTGATGCCCGTTGATAACAATCTTACAGGCTCCTCCCTCTTCGCTTATTTCTATGGTCATGTTTCTTAGTTCCTGCTGCATCTTTTGCACTTTTTCAATCAGTGCGCCCATGTTATTAATCAAACACGAAAGCCCCCTTTCAAAAACTAATTGCTGCAAAAAAAAAGCTGCTTTCCAACAGCTTCAACAGCTTGGAGACTGCTGATTTAGTGACAATTTAAAATTGCATGTCAAATAAGATGTGGAGTGTGGCTGCAATAGCTGGTGCGCCAGCCATTGCAGCGTACCTTGAAATCCCCGGCGTATACAGCCAAACCCCGGCGGCAGTATTAACACCGGGGGTCAGCCAGTTGTCCCAAAAGATTCTTATATCCTAACATAAGTCTTTTCGCAAGTTCCGTCCTTATATCTGGGCCTCGCCAAGTGTTAGCGGAACGCACTCCAGCATCACGTCGTCGATTTTGACCGTATTGGTATTGGTAGAACCCGGCGTAAAGGCAAAACGGATCATAGCGGAGGCCACGTTTGTACCGGTAACCGGGGTGACAAACTGGACCTGGCTGTAAGATGTTTCAGGAATTCCTGTACTGGCCACGGTCTGGGTTCCAATACCAACCTGGATACCATTGTGATCAAAGAACACAACCTCGGCAGTCAAGGAGAAATCGCTGACCCCCGCGCCGAAAACATCTTCTCTTACCCAGAAGGTGAGCCGGTACTGGCGCCCGCCCACGATGCCCCTGGTCACCATCTGGAACAGAGACCCCGGTAATAGTGGATTCAGACGACCAATCTCAGCTGCAAAGGCGCCGGCATGGGAAACGGTAGTCTGGGCTACATTGCTGGCGCCCCAGAAGACCGGGTGAGCAGCGTCCGCCCAGATTTCCAGGCCGGGATCCCTGGCCAGGTTCCCCCGCGGACACTCTCTCGGTCTGGGGCAGATCTGTACAAAGATTTGGCGGTCCTCCACTACCTTGGCGGTAAGCTGGACAACAGCAGTCTGGTGAAGCCGGCTGGCTCTCTGGAGTTCCCAGTTGATATCCACATCGATATTGTGGAACTGTATAAAGACATCGTTCCTGTTGGAAATTTTCCTGGGAGTCCGCAGTTCAACAAGCTTGGTGAAAGGAAGGTCTTCGGCTGTGTGTCTGACCTCATTATTCTTGTTGACAAAGAAAATCTGCTTGTGGATGGTGCCGCTGACAATCACCTTTTTGACCGTATATTCTCTCAAAACGCCGGGTATGCCTCCAAGTGGCACTAGAACGATATCACCAGATACGTTTTCATCAACGAATACCGCTGTTCCCCTAAGGTCACGTATAGAAGCAAGAATTTTGTCTACCTTAATTGCAAGTTCGGGAAGGGTCATTGTACTTTCTACAACTTGCTCAACGTCAACTGCCTCAATGACAACCGGAACTTTGATTTCGATGCACGTCGCCGGTTGGGTCTCGGTGAAAAGATACTGAAATGGCACAGACATTCTCGTTAAACCTCCTTATATTTGATTATTTTAAAAAACCAACTGACCTTCGCTATTTCAGCCCATGGCCGGGCAAGGGATCTTGATAACCTGACCCACCTCGATGACATCCGGGTTGGTTATTTGTGGATTTAGCTCCAGGATCATTGGAACAGTTACTCTATGAGCAGCCGCAATCTTTCCAAGGGTATCACCGGCCCTAACGACATAATCAATGGGCGGACAGGGGGTCTCGGTTGGAGTAACTGTTGGTACCACTTCCTCAGGCACATAGACATCTTGCTGGATCATTTCGGTAACGGTTGCCGATACGCTCAGCACGACCTCGGTATGGACATCCACGCCAACCTGGTCAGCGCTTACGAACTCCGGCTCAACTGTTACGTCGACATCCATGTCCGGCTTGGCGTCCTCAACGATGACAAAGGTACGGAAATTAAGTTGCTGGTGCAAGGCGTGCACAGCCTGGTCAGGCTCGGTGCTCACGTAAACAATCTCCACATTTACGTAGCCACGGATGATAACTTTGCCCTTAAGTATTTTGGTATCGGTTATTTCAGCATGGTCGACAATTGCATCAAGGACTTTCATTATGTCGGGCTTCGACTCAGGAACTGCAATACTTTCTCTCAACACCACCTGGGTGTCCCCGGCTCCGATTTCGCGGTCTACTTTCAGCTTTCTCTTGGTATAACCTTCCTCATTCTTTAATAGGGTTGGGACATCATGCAAAGTCCTTGTTTCAGAAACAAACACGGTTAGCTTGATGATAACGTCCGCCCTCAGCGCAGGGTCGATTACCGGTTCTACATCCGCTGCTTCAACCTCTGCCAGCACGTGGACATTCATACCTGGCTGCGCATCCGGGACCTCCACGAAAGCACTGAATCTGATGGTATGGTGCAGGTCGTGAACCGACTGCCGGGGTTCGAATGCGACATAAAGGATCTGGAGTCTGACCTCGCCGTCTACAATGACCTTGTTGGCCACCAGTCTCTTATCGGTTATTACAGCCTCCGCCTTGACCTTGAGGATTTTTTCAACTTCCGGCTTTTCTTCAGGTACTTCAAATACGTCACTGACAATAATCTGCTTGGTTTCTTTGTCCCCAATCAGGTGCTCAACCGTAAGATCCGCAGTCTCCAGGGCCACATTTCCTGCAGGCGTTTCGGTAAGTATCTCCATCTCATCGACTTGGGTTATTTTTGCAAATGTACTCAATACTGCTGCAACGTCAAATTTACGCGGGTTCCTTCTGCTGGTAGTCAGGCTCACATCCTCGACTGTAAATTGAACAAAGTAGTCATCTCCAGGTTCGGCGCCCGGCACATCCACATAGGTCGTGAAATTCAAGTCGTCATCGAATGAGTGGACAGACTGATCCGGCTTAAAAGCAACGTAGGTCACTTGTATAGAGAGTGTTCCTTCTACAATAACTTTGTTGGGGACAACACTAACGTTTCTAACTTTGGCGTCTGCTGTTTTTGACAGAATTTTTTCTACATCCGGCTTCGCTTCAGGAACTTCAATCTGTCCCTTGACTACGGTCTGGACTCTATTTTCACCCTGGACCAGATTGACTTTAAGCCGTTCGGTTCCAGCCATATTTACTCCTCCTTTCAAAACTTTTCTATACTAATATATGAGGGTGATTCAAAAAAGTGCTAAAAACGTAGCGTAAACGAAAAAACGAAAGAAAGAGGAACCAGGTCCTCTTTCTTTCGCTGCTAATTATTACTCTTTTTTGTAAAAAAAGGGTACGTTCATCTGAGCCCTAAGAAGGGGCGGCCGGATCTAGCCATTAAACATCTGCACAAACATCTTGCCGTAAGGGCCTCCGCTGACTACACCTATCCCTACTTTGGTGTAGTTGCTGTTTAAGATATTGGCCCGGTGCCCCGACGAGTTCATTAAATTTGCGTGAGCGCTGCTAACCGTGGAAGCTCCGGCCAGGTTCTCTCCGGCATAGCTGTACTGCACGCCATACTTCTTCATCATATCGAACGGCGAACCGTAGGTGGGCGAAGTGTGGCTGAAATATCCATTGTCAATCATATCCTGGGCCTTCATCCGGGCCAGTTTGACCAGGGTCGGGTCGCTTTGCAGGGGCTTCAGTCCCGCTTTTGCCCGCTCCTGGTTGACCAGATTAAGCATCTGCTGCTCGTCGGCGGTCAGACCGCTGTCCGTGGTAGGTGTTGTGGGTGTTGTGGGTGTTGTAGGTGTTGTGGGTGTTGTGGGTGTTGTGGGTGTTGTGGGTGTAGTTGGCGTAGTTGGGGTTGACTGAGAACCTGACACCGGCTTGATAAACATCTGTACAAACATCTTGCCGTAGGGCCCCCCGCTGACCACCCCAATACCCACTTTGGTGTAGTTGCTGTTTAAGATATTGGCCCGGTGCCCCGACGAGTTCATTAAATTTGCGTGAGCGCTGCTAACCGTGGAAGCTCCGGCCAGGTTCTCTCCGGCGTAGCTGTACTGCACCCCATACTTCTTCATCATATCAAACGGCGAACCGTAGGTGGGCGAAGTGTGGCTGAAATATCCATTGTCAATCATATCCTGGGCTTTCATCCGGGCCAGTTTGACCAGGGTCGGGTCGCTTTGCAGGGGCTTAAGTCCCGCTTTTGCCCGCTCCTGGTTGACCAGATTAAGCATCTGCTGCTCGTCGGCGGTCAGACCGCTGTCCGTTGGCGCCGGGGATTCTACCGGCGGCTGTGACGGAGTGGTAACTACCTTCTTCCCTCCGGCAAACATCTGCACGATAATCTTGTAATTACCGCTGGTGATCACCCCAACTCCAACCTGGTCAAAATTGCTGCTCAGCATTTTGGCCCGCGTTGTACTTGAATTCTGCAGCGCGCTAAAGGCTGAACCGATAGTTGGAGCTTTGGCAATGTTTTCTTCCGCGTAAACAAACTCGATCTGAGCGGCCTTCATCATATCCTGCTGAGACCCGTAGGTAGGCGAAGTGTGGCTGAAGTAACCGTTGGAGGCCATGTCCTGGGCTTTTATCCGGGCCAGGCCCGAAAGCGCCGGATTTACCGTGAGTTTCGCCAGACCGGCGTTCGTCCGGACCTGGTTGATCAGGTCAACCATCTGCGATTCATCGGTAGTCAGGGGGACATAGACGTCTGCCGCCAGGGCTGTTCCCGTTAAGCCCAGGGTCAGCAGCAAGGCAAAAAGGAACATAAACACTAAGGATCTCGGCCTTAGGCCTTTTGACTGGAAGCTCATGAGTTGATTTTCCCCTTTCTTTGTGCCTCCGGAGTTAGCTGACGGGTTCGGTAAAAAGAATAAACCTACCCTTTGAGAGGTGGGACGTGAGATCTGGGAAGCCGGGTGGTAATGCAGCCGTTGGGACATTTGCCGCAGACAGCGGAGCGCCTGTCATTTTCCCTCCAACACCCGCTTAATTGGCTGTTTGAATTTCCGCTTTCCGCAACTTTCGTCTAATGTCTCATTTCCTTTTTCTCATGTCTTGGCGCACGACTCAATGGGATTCACCCCTGAAATTGGTTCCTCCGTACCCAAATTTATTGAGATTCGGCCTTTATTCAGTCATCAAGCGCCAGTTAGCTGGTTATTTGGAAAGCTGCGCTATGCGCCCTTGCCAATTACAGCTGCCGGGCCTGCGACTAACATGGTAAAAAAAAATAGGCATGAACAAGATAATGCTTGTACAGCCTACTATACCTGCTAAAGGAACGCGATGGCAAAGCCGGTAATATTAGTTCAAGACCTAAAATATTAGCAACTAAGGTACTTAACTACTGACCTTTCAAATTAACACCTAATTAGAAATAGATGTTAAAATGTAGCAACCTGGCTTATAAAAGCTAAACAAATCTGATCTATACAGGATAATTCAGATTTTCAATGGTTTTTTTATTCTTCTCTCAACATATTCAGGTATTTTCATAGCAGTTCCAAACCTGCTTTTACTGGAAGCGGTTGACAACCGCAGCTTCAATATTCAGGATCTTTAATAAAGTTTCGGCATCTCTCGCAGAAGGACCTGTCAGGAACACTCTGGCCTGTCCGCCGGTGATCAGTTTCCGTATGGTTTCAAGGACCTGTATCTCAGGTGTCCTGTCGGTCTGGAGAGCGTCCTCCCCGTCTCCTCGCAGCGCCGCGACGAACCCATTGTTATAGCCAAGGTTGCTGCCTTCAGCATAACCCTTATCATAACCGGACTCAAAACCCTGGTTGTATCCAAGGTTATAGCCAAGGTTCTTGCCGGCCAGATATGCTTCTTCAGTTAATTTCTTTTTACCAAGCCGGTGGTTTTCCTGACAGCCACGAGCAAAGCTCTTTTCGAAACCACCGGATATGTTATTGCTCATGGTCACCGCCCTTTACCGATGCGCTTAATTCCTGTTCAAACCATAGCATCGGGATAACGCCTTTACGGGCGCCAGTTTTTGATTGCATTGGGGGTGTAAAAAACCGCTCCTAAACCCTCTGTGAGTACCAGACACTCCTGTCCATCCGCCCCATCGACAAAACAGGTCAGAATAAACAATTTTTTCTTCAGCCCTTTTCGAAACCTCTTTAATAACAGTTCATCGAGGTTGTTTAGTTTACCAATCACCTGCCTGGAACCCATAACCACCAGGGAATACCGGCCGTCAGCCTGCCTGTTGAGGGAAATCTGTACAGGTGTTTCACGGCCTTTACCAGACATCTGATGTATCCCTTCAAGATACTGCCGTGCTACCGCTATGGCCTCTTCTCTGTTATTAAATTTGGGACCAATCGCTGGAATGTTTTCTCCCAAAAAAGTCAAGGCAGCGTCGCCTGAGAAAACTGACCGGTAAACCATATGGTAAGCCTCCTCGGTTATTAATATATGGCCGGGATGGCCTAAAGGTGAGGCGGCTTAAATCAAAACTTTAATACTTGCCTGACCTTCACAAACACTAAAATTCAAATCCCAGGCGATCCATCACATTGCTAATCCGGTTAAAAATGGTCAACTTATCCGACCCTGCGAACAACAAGCCCACCGCTTTCCGTTCCTGGTCCAGGATCAAAGCTCCGCTGTCACCCGGTTGGGATATCAACTCGGTAACAACCTGATCGGAAAACCATACCTTCTCATCTTTGTCCATCTCGACCTGCAGCACTGTGCCGACCGATTTTATAGCTCCGTTGGTAAGGCCGGTAGTCCTGCCGCTTTTTTGCACCTTTTTGCCCGGCTTAGCCTCCGCCACTCCCGTGATATCGCCTATTTCAAGAATAGAAGGCGCTACCAGGTCTATTGAATCAATTTTAGCCAGCGCGCAGTCCACCGTGTTCTCAGTACTAAAGCGTTTATAAAACCGGATTTCATAGTCCCTTTTGACTATATTGAGCAGGAAGTTGCCCCCCCGCGCCACAGACGAGGCCACCGGACAATCCGACCTGGCAACACTTTTCTCCAGGGGAACGTAACGCAAAAGTGTACCTATGCGGTCTTTGAGCGTTCCTCCATCGTATGGACCTGGTTGCAGGATGGGGTCTCCGGGTTTGGCCCGGGCCTCCTGAATGCTGGAGCCATTGGCAAGGACATGGTTGTTGGACAACAACATCAGTTCCTTGGTTTGCTTGTCTTTAACCACCGCTCCAAAAGTACCGGCCGTTGACTTGTAGTGTCCTATGCTCACTCCCGGCTGAGCCGGTCTTTCCCTTGAAGTCCTGACTCCAAGCGCGCGGACAACTCCTATTTCAACCACATCGGTATTAAGCCCGCCTATTTTTTCAGGCACCACATGACCACGCATGAGGTTTTCAACAGGCAGCTTTTTTTCCACATAAACAATAAAGGCCGGTTCTCCGGTGTTTTCCGATCCAATCTCCTTATGCCCTATGCCAAGGCCGACAACATTCTGAAGGCGCAACAATTTATCGCGCGTTTTGTTTAGCGCCCTAAAATACCGTTCCATGCGCAAACCCCCTTTAATTGATAAAGGTTGTTCGAAAAGCCTTTCGAACTAGAATTTTTGCCCCTGCACCATCATATGCATGAGTCTTAAAAGGGGTACGCGGCCTAATATGGTGAAACAGGTATACCCAACCGAAATTTTCCTCGTGATTCCATCCCGCCGATGCCGTCAAACCCGGTAATGGTCCCCGCAATGATATCCTTAATAGAAATTGGATCATATATGGAGGTGTAGGCGATTTTCTCCATTACAAAAACCGGGTCGTAGGCGTGAATCATCACACGCTGCGGGGAACTGGCAAAGTTGGCGCCTGCTTTTAGCAGAGATTCATAATGAGATTGGCAGGCGCCGGCAAAAATAACCAGGTCATCCCTGCTTTTCTCATAGTTTCGAGCCACTTTGACCGCTTCCATAAAATATTTGGAGGAGTAGTAATTATCTATATCTTTAAAATTCTCACGTCCCTTTATAAAACCGTCATGCCCGGTAATTACCAGCATGTCGGGAGCATGCTTTTTTAGGAGGTCCTCCACCACCTCAGGCTGTTTCTCCTCAGGGATATTGTAGCCATCGGCGGGAATACTGAGCTGCTTGTAAGTAGTCATACACAAATCCAGGTAATCCCCGTCACCGTCGATATGGAGGACGGTACCAGGTATATCAAACCCTTCCACCTTGCTTTCTTTCTTGGGAGGCTCCTTGTCGCTGTGCACCGCTCTGCCCCAAAACAGTTCACGCTCCCTTTGCCGCCGGGCAAAAATACGGCCCATCTGCTCATTACTCTTCAAAGTAACATCCCGTAGACGGGACATCTGTGCGCCTGGGTCTATCCTGACCAGGTCCTCCATAGGGGCGCTGGCACAGAGTCTTGTATATACTCCCTTCAGCCTGGCGAATTTCTTCCCGTTACTGTATTCAAAAAAATCTATGATTTTAAAATAAATGTCTACACCATAAGACTTGCGCCCCACAACATCTCCCTTATGAAACTCCTCCATGACCAATACCCCTTTTAGGTTTTTCTAATATCATATGAAGGGAGTAATGGTATTGGGATAGTGCAAGGTCGGTAACTTTTCATTAATTTTTCCATATATTACACATTAAGAAACCGGTTTTTAAAAACACGGGAGTGATAAGATGCTGGCTGCTGTAGTGCCGATCAAAAATGAGGAAAAAAGGTTGGAACGGACAATTGAAACCCTTTTGTCCATTCCGGCTGAACTGATTATTACAGTCATTAACGGGAGCAACGATAATTCCTACAACATCGTCCGGCACATCCTGACAGGAAAAATTTTGCCCTTGCACTTCACAGAAACCCTTGGGTTTGATATCCCGCGGGCGATTGGGGCAAAAGCAGCGCTGGAAAGGGGGGCCACCACAGTATTGTTTATAGACGGCGATATGGACGGAAATATTTCTGAAAAAATAATGGAACTTGCCGACATAGTTGGCAAGGGCGCCGACATGGCCCTGACCGACTGTTACCCGGGGGAAAACATTAAAGACCTGTCCCACCTGGCCAACCATGTCCTCAAAGTCCGTTACCAACTGAACCAGACTCTGGGGCTGGAACAAAGCCTCGGCACAGCTTCACCCAGCCACGGCCCACACGCGGTCTCCCGCCGGCTCCTGCTGTCTGTTCCACTGCGTGAGCTGGCCATTCCACCGGTTTCCCTGGCTCTGGCCGCTAAAGGAGGCTTGAAGGTACATGTCGGCACCAGGGTGCCGCATAAAGAGCTGGGTTCACCCCGCAAAAATACCCGTCATGCCCAGCTTATTGCCGAAACAATCATCGGGGACTGCATGGAAGCCATAAACGTTTACCACGGCCAAGAACGCCGCCGCGCCTGCGGGCAGGTGGAGTACGACGGTTACCATTCACAGAGGCGCTGGGACATTTTAGACAATTATCTGGGTGGATAGTAATCAGGCTCCAGACAAAAGGGTGAAGCCGGCCAGAATACGCCGGCTTCACCCTTTTTAAATATAAATGGCAGCATTCGTTGAAATTGAACATAGTAGTTTGCATAAGAGCATTTCATATGGATCTATCCACTGCTCAAGGCTGCTTAGCTATCCACATCTTTAGGTCCGTAGTCGCTGGGTAGGAAACCTTGACCGTCAAGACTTCCTTCTGCACCGCTTTGATTAAAAAAGACCTCCAGGCTCCACCAGGAACATTTTAAGAAAACAAGGTAGAGCTGTTTTTTTATTTACAAAATGTTAACCGTATGACAAGGTAATTAAGTTTTGTCACGTACGGCCTAATGCTGTGGGTAGAACTTGCAATGCGAATCACGTTAAAATACTTTATGTTATATTTTATATTGTTATATTACGTTTAAGGTTGTATAATGAAATACACAATGTTTACTGAAAAAACCAATGTTAGAATTGATTGGTAAGGGCTAAAGCGAAGCTGTGCGCTCTTCAGACATTGGAAACAAGAGTGAGAGGCTCCATATAAATGGGGGCCATGGCAAATATTAACTCGTCACCAGAACAACACCGGACAATACCTATATATCTCAAAGTTATGATCTCAATGTTCTGATCGTTCGGCCCATTACAGCCGATGAAGGAAAAGCAATGGAACGACTTAGTGAATGAGCATCACTATCTGGGATTCCGACACTGACCGGCAAGACGCTCAAATACGTAGCCGTGTTAAACGATCGTTGCGCTGATTGGCTGGGGCGCTTCCCCCTTTAAAAGCAGCCACCGTGAAAAATGGATTGGCTGGTCACAAGCGCAAAAAGCAAAACGGTTAATCTTTGTTGTTAACAACCAGCGGTTTTAGCTCCGGATAAAGCAGACAGTGGATATCTGTTGGAAACTGGTCTATTGAAAATTCCCTGCACTGGTGCGTGATGTAACCTTTGATGAAGACCGCTCGCATATCCGGACCGGCTCTGCTCTCCGTGTTTTTGCTACTATACGTAACCTTGTTATCAGCTTATTACGATTAAAAGGTGTGAAATCCATTGCCTCCGGTTTGCGTAATCTCAGCTGGAATACTCAACGTGCTTTGGAGTTAAGTGGTGTTTAAACTGTTTGTTTGTGACTTTGACGTGGTCCTGGTAGGTAAAGCCAATTTTAGATGTCTTGGAAGCCTTATTTATCAAGGGCTTGGCGTTTTGGAATCGTCTCATACCTAGTAAGAATTTTGCCACGGGAAATAGCTAGTTATATATTTGTCGTCTACAGCAGGCTATTGAACCTAAATAAATAATGTTAATTAAAAAGCCTTGCAATGATGTAACATGGAGGTTTTTTAATCTCGCACCTAAGTATGGAATGGGGTGAATCCAATGGGCTAAACCTTAAATTAAGAATGCTTTACAAAAAAACTACAAATTTTGTAAACACAAAAACTAAATGAAAGGATGAAATATAGTGAACTGGAAAAAAATTTGCCTTACTTTGACCATAATAGGCTGTTTTATACTTGCTCCTATGAGCGCAACTAATGCCTCTGGAGCAACGCAACCTGATAATACAGATATAGAATTAACTTATTCAGAGATAGAATTACTGCCAGACGGTGGCAAAGCTTATATTTTTTACATTGATGGTGTAAAAAACAAATACCTCGTCCCACCGGAAGGATTTAATCCCCTTACAGCAACTGATGAACAACTTGAAGAATATTGCTTACCTCCTAGACCAAAGGATGAAAAAGGATTAACTGAATGGCAAAATAATATAATTTATTATAAAAGAACTTCTTCTGAACCAAAGCTTAAAATAATTAGACACATATCACAGAAATCAGATAACATGGCAGTTAATGAGATATCAACCAGCAATTTAACAGCTAGTAATTATCCATCTCAAAACTGGTCTGGTTATTACGGCACCGCAGCTTTATTTAAATTTACTTCAGTTCAAGGTATATTTATACAACCTACAGAACAACCCGATTCAGTTCTTAATTCATATGAGTGTTCTTGGGTTGGTATTGGTGGAATGTTCGGTAGCGGAAAGTTAGAGCAAGTAGGAACGATGATGCATAATTATGAATATTATGGATGGTATGATTATTTTGCTCCAGGTACTGATAAAAGATTGATTGCTCTACCAAGTCCCATACACCCCGGTGACCGAATTCAAGTATGTGTATGGCATCATGAAGATACAAATTTAGCTTGTTACTCTGTTGCAAATTTAACTACAGGAACTTGGGATCCTGTTGTGGTTGAATCAGCCAATCTCTACTATGATCCTTATTATGTGGAATGGATAGAAGAGCGTCCAGTGGTTAATGGGGCATACACAACACTTTCTGATTACGGTACTATCACCTGGACAAATGCTTATGCCGCTGATTCAAGAAGTACTAACATAAATAGTTTAGGTTCATATATTTATAACGCAATAACAATGTATGATGGACAAAAAATTATATCGCAGCCCGATCCACTTTTAACAAGTACTTCTTTTATTGATCGCTATATCCATAATCCTTAAACTTATAGATACCTATCAATATTTACCAAAGATCTTACGATGTCAGTAATGACTATACTATTCTTTAAATGTTACCACTCGCAAACTGGCAGTAATAAAACTAATCACAATGACGTTGTTTAGGGACTATTTGGATTTTAGCGGGAAAATTGTTAATCTATGCAGAAAAGACGTCTCATTACTAATTAAATTTAACATGAGACTAGGAGATCGTCAAAGTCGTGATTTTATCAGTATATTCTGCTGATGCTCCCTTAATGACACTATATACCATGTTAATAATCTACTTTGACGAATCCTGAACATGAGACGGCTGACGCTCCTCCGAAACTCCATAAAGAACACCAGTTTTTACGCGGTTTCTCCCATTCGCCGGGCTCCACTTATACCGGTGTGGTACTTGACGTTGGTTCGACTGACTTTCGCAGGGTCGAACTCAAAATGGTGTTTCAACTTAACATATCTTTGTAACTTGAGCGTTGATCAGTTGATATCAACGTCAAACCATCACCAAAGCAGGTTAGTGTAGTAATAAAAAAGGACCACGCCGCCCACACTTTCTCTTGTCTCGGAGCCGGGGTCGCTTACGGTGGGCACGTTCCGACCTGGGTATCTACCCCTATTCCGGGTGAAAAGCTGTTAGAAATCAAAACTTTTAGAATGATTTTATTGAGCGATATCATTACTTGGGTTCCTACTATCATAGAAGATATTTTATCAGACAGGAGATTGTTTCATGAAGTAAAATAAAATATAAGCATATAATATGCCCCCGCTTGCAACCTTTTGTGACTATACGGCCCAACATGACAAGATGTCCATGGAACTATGTACGCCTCCCAGTAGGAAAAGTATATTGCCTACTGGGAGTAAAGACCAAGTGCACGTTTCCAATCTCAGTTTTTTTAAAGGGTGGATGATATTCCCGTGTACTATAAATAGAAATAAAGGCTCTACATGCTCCCAGAGAGCAGATAAATAGGTTAAATGCGCAAAAGTCAGAGTAAGAAACTGAATTTCGCCATACTGCCTTGCAGGTAGTGAGTGAATACTATCAAGAAAGCGAGTGAAAATTCTTGCGCTTGAAAGCAACTGCCATTACCGTTTTAACTGTGGTTCTGTTCTGCGTGACGGCTTTCAGCTCGTTTGAACCCGCTGCGGCTGGAACCACTGCTCCCATACTGGAAACCGCAGCCCCACCTATCGCAAAAAATTGGGTTTTGCTAACCGGTACCCTGGTGACACTTACGACCACTACCCCGGAAGCAACTATTTACTACACACTGGACGGCAGTACACCATCAATGAACAGTACAAAGTATAAAGGGGTATTCTCTATCCCTGAGGACTGCATAACCACCATCAAAGCCATTGCCGTCAAAGCCGGCATGAACGACAGCCGCGTGATGACGGTGTCGTATCTTGCGCCTCATGGAAGTGGATTTCAGCCAATGGACATACCAATAACCACCCCAACAGTTATTATAGCTGACGAACTTCATAAAAACCTAGCCATAACCCAGGATACATTGAACCTGAACACCCCTGTTACGATTAGCGTTCAGAACATTGGTAATGACAACAAAATCAACGTAATTGCACTTATGAAAAAGCCCGTATCCGGCACCATCACTACCAGCGCCCTGCCGGCCATAAACATAGCAGTCCGTACAACAACAAACAGAACGCCGGTGCAAGTTGCGATACCTGCAGGAACAACCATAAACGCTCCTTCAGATTGGGGCGGCACAATTTACTTACCTGTAGTTGAACCCGACATTGCGGCCTCATATCTGTCTTCGTTAACGAATACCACAGTAAACACGGTCATTGAAGTGGGCTGCGGCAATGTGCCGCTAACTTTCAACAAAGCGGTAAGGCTTCTTATACCCGATCAGGCCGGCAAAAGCGTGGGGTATTACCGCAATGGGGTATTTACCCAAATAACCAGAATTTGCGACCTGGATAATCAAAACTGGGCGGATTTCAACATACCTGACGGTTCAGATGGCGTAATCAATGTCGGCAACGACTTGGTGATCTGGACCAAACACTTCACCGAGTTCTTTACCTATACCCAGACCATACCTGTTGATGGTGGCATTACTCCAGTACCCACGGGGGTAAATTCCATCAAGGACCCTGCCACAATTGCCCCCATGGACAATACGGCAGCAACTGGCAATAATATACAAAATAACCAAGTGACTTTAACAGACATCAACAGTCACTGGGCCCAGAACAACATCAATAAACTGATGGCAACCGGCTGCATAAGCGGTTATCCCGACCTCACCTTCAGGCCCAATAACCCCATTACCAAAGCTGAATTCGTCACCTTGCTGGTAAATGCCTTCAAATTGGCGCCCCGGAACAGCAATGAAACATTTACAAACGGTCATTGGGCTAGAGACTCTATTGCCACGGCAGCAGCCAACGGGATAGTCAACGGTTATGACACCGGTACATTCGGCCCAGATGATTTGATTACCCGTGAACAGATGGCCATGATGATTGTCAAGGCAACCAAGCTAGCCCCTGTACCAGGTGAAACCCAGTTTGCCGACAGCATCGATATTTCGGATTGGGCCAGGGAAGCAGTTGCCACCACTGTTACAAATGGGATAATCAAAGGATATCCCGATCACACTTTTAAGCCTCAAGATAAAGCTTCAAGAGCCGAGGCTGTAACAGTTATTGCGAATATGCTAAAGTAGTTGATGAAATAATATTCAGATAGATGCAGTTTCCTTAATTAAAAACGATCCGACACATATCCAGGTTTGTAAAACCATAAAATAGATAACAGTTGAAGCCTTGTTGCTAACTTTCGCAACAGGCTTCATTTGTTAAAGGAAGATTACCACTGCAAATCAGGTGAATATGGTTTCCTGCAAATACCATCTCTACATATTTCGAAGGAAAAGAACCTGCTCAACCGCAAAACCAAATAAGCCGGTGCGGAAATAAAAACCGGCGGTAAATACTGTTGCCCGGATTGCTGTTGTCAGAGGAATTTGTTATTATTACCGGAAGAAGGACATCCTGCCTTGAGTCACGGGAGGCGATGGGGAATGAACTGGGGAATGAACTTTTTAATAGGATTGGCAACAGGGCTTTTCGGAGGGCTTGTCGGAATCGGCGGCGGTGTGATCATGGTCCCTCTGATGGTAGGCGTCCTCAAAATGGGCCAGCTTAAAGCACATGGCACAAGCCTTGTGGCGCTTGTCTTTACCGGAATAGCAGGGGCTGTCACTTACGCCTTGGAGGGTTCGGTGGACATAATGGCCTCTGTGCTTCTGGCGTCAACCGCCATTTTCACAGCCAGGGCCGGAGCGCGTTATGCCGATGCGCTTCCTGAATGGAAGCTTAAGAAGTCCTTTGGCTTATTTTTACTCCTGATCACCCTGCTGCTGTTACTGAAACCTTATATACCACATATCGCCGAACCAGCCACGGGATGGTTTAAAATTATTATCCTCTTATTGACCGGGGCTTTTACCGGCTTTCTCTCAGGGATGATGGGGGTCGGAGGAGGTACGATAATGGTGCCTGCCATGGTCCTTTTGGCCGGTTTACCTCAGTATACGGCGCAGGGCAGTTCCCTGCTCGCCATGGTCCCTGCCGGAGGGGTTGGCGCGTTCACCCATTGGCGTCTCGGAAACGTCAATACGAGTATCTTAGCGGGATTGGTCCCCGGCATCATAATCGGCACATTTTTTGGCAGTTCCTTCGCCCATAACCTTTCGGAAGGTGTTTTGCGTATCATATTCGCGGCCGTGCTGACCTGGTCAGGGATTAAGTACTTAAGAACGCCCGTTACCGAAACTGTTGAGGAGAATCAGTAAGCGCCGGGACATCCGGCCCGGGAGGGCGCGATGCGGGGGCGAATGGTCATTTTCCGTGTACATTATTTGGTGTGTTTATCCGCCACGCTTGAGGCGCCGTATGCCTCAGGCTTAATTTTAGCCGTAAAGCCGCTCCCTGTGACCATGCCCACGACCTCGCGAATGAGGTCTTTGGTCTCGCCTTGCACACCTACATCAATATGTATTTCCACGTTTAAATCAACAAAGCCCTCGTCGGCAAAGTACTTATGGACCAGCCCGCCCACCTCCAGGCTGAGCGCTGTTTCGTAGAATATTTTTTGCCGCAGGCTTTTTATTTTGCGCTGAATTTTCTTACGATAGAAATAGCGGGCTCCTTTGCCCAGGCGATGCACGATAACAGCCGTAATGAAGCAGGTTTCTGTTTTTACCATGGAGTCGGAGCCGATAATGATTTTATAGGAAGAAGTGGGCAGGCCTTTGATGTAATTGACAATATCTGTCATCATCTCATTAAAGCCCATACGTCCCCTGGTAGGGCTTATGAAATTCATGATACCCCCTCCTTCCAGTAATACAACATTCCCGTTACAAACCCGCGCAAAAATCCAGGTAAGCCCCGGTCAGGCAAGCAAATTCAGCCAGGGCCAAGGTCTCACCTCTCCGGGAGGCGTCAATACCACAGCGCTGCAGAACCTTAAGCCAGGTTGCTTTGTCCGGACCGAGCCCGGAACCATCCAGAGAATTCAGCAGGGTCTTGCGGCGCCGGCCGAAAGCAGCCCTGACCAATTTAAAGAAAGTTTTCTCATCCCGTACGGAAACAGCCGGTAGGGCCCTTTGGGACAAACGGACCACCGCGGAATCTACTTCCGGGGCCGGGAAGAAGACGGTACGCGGCACTTTAAAGAGGATTTTAGACTCGGTAAAATACTGCACAGCCACACTCAGCGCTCCGTATTGCTTGGCGCCGGGCCCGGCTGCCAGGCGCTCAGCCACTTCCCGTTGGACCATGACTATGGCCACAGAAAAGTTAAAACGGTTCATCAGCAAATGCATTAAGAGCGGGCTGGTAATGTAATACGGCAGATTGGCAATCAGCTTATATTTTTTCCCGCCGCTGCCAAACAATCCACCGGTTTTTTCCCCTGCCAACCGGTCAAAGTCTGTCTTTAAGGCGTCGCCTTCGATAACCTCTACATTCCCGGCGCCCTCCAAGGTTTCCGCCAGTACCGGCAATAGGCCGCGGTCCACTTCCACAGCCAATACCTTGCCGGCGCTTTGGGCCGCCTGTGCGGTCAGCGCCCCCAGTCCGGGGCCTATCTCAAGGACCAGGTCGTCCAGCGTTAACTCAGCTGAATCCAGTATCTTTTGTATTATATTCAAATCCACCAGGAAATTTTGCCCCAGGCTTTTGCGGCAGGATATATTGTGGCGACGCATAATAGAACGTACGGCAGCCGGGGAAGCAACCTGAATCAAGGAGGAACCCCCTGTTTATACCAAATTTTAGTGATAATTCGACATCAGTCTGCCGGTTTCCTTTATTATTCCCTGTTTTCCCCAGAACAAATCAATATCAGGCGACCTGTGAACTATCTAATTCATTGCTTCTTATTTTTTCCCAAAACAAAAAGGACCTTGCGGTCCTTTTTCGCTTGCCCTTTTATTATTCGAAGAAATAAACCTTTACGGTCCGTAAACCCCATCTCCTGGCTTCACTTTCCGATTCAAAGAAGAGGTCAATCCGGTTGCCCCTGATAGCGCCCCCGCGGTCCCGGGCAGTTGCGTAACCGTATCCTTCCACATACACTCTGGTACCGAAAGGAATCACCGATGTGTCAACCGCCATTACCCCGTAATGGGGAGGTACTCCCGAGGCGGTGTTGTAGCCGGTGTAGGTATAACCCGAAGCCACCATCTGTCTAACATCAGAGTACCTGATGTTTTCACCGCCCCGCGACACCACCATCCCGCTTCCGACCAAAATCTGCCTGTCTACCGGAGGAGTTATTACCTCCCGTGAAACCAACTGGCGGCTGACCTCATTACCATCCCTGTACACCACCTGCCAGGTTTGGCGCTCGGTTCCGTCCTGTCCTTCCCGGACCACCCGGGTAGCGCCTTCTTCCAGCTTGACGGTATACTGCTTTTTCGTTTCATAATTGATTGGTACTTCGCTCTCCTCGGTAACAGTGCGTACCCTGGCCACCTGGACCTGCATGCCAGGGAGCACAGGCTCTTCTACGCCCGGGGAGACCTCGTCCTCGGGTCCAAGGTTGATGCCAAACTCAAAAAGAATATCTCCTACTGTCCGTCCCCTGGTTCTGGCAGGCGATGCGCTTCCGTCAACGACCAGGTTGAAATCAACCGCTCGGTTGACCGTAACCACCATACCTTCTTGCAAAGGTGTTTCGGGAGCTGGAATCACTTCATCCTTTTCGAGCAAAGAGATCTTCTGGGCTTTCAGAAGACTTCCCACTGTACCCGAAAAAGTCCGGACCGCTTTCTCATTCCCGTCAACCAGTACCACCACGGACTTTTGAGCCCAGGTGTAACCGCAGAACATAAGCGCGATAATAACGGCGCCAACAACAGCCCGGAGGAAAAAAGCGCCCCGCTTACCGGGGTCCCTGTCTTTGTTATTTTCCTTTTGACTTCCCAACCTCAGCCATCCGTACCAATTCATTAAATGCCTCCTTTACACAAGTCCGGCACTCATCTCGGGTAAAATTAACCATTCCTTCTTTCCAAATCACAGTTTTTTAGCGCACTTGCAAGAGAAATTATAGCAATACACATTTTCATTGGCTATGGTGCCGGTAATTTCCTAACACATTTACATCTTACTACGAGTTGGCGGTTTTGGATAGGGTGAATTTTTGTCGAGCTGTTGTAAATTTATGGCATTATATTGTTCTTTTAAATCTAGAAGGAAAATCTCTTATGATAACGAACTTTCTACATTTATAATATCTTTTGCTTGTTTGCATTTTAACAAATCTGAACTGGCGGAGGTGATGTCGCTTCCAGGTTAAGCCAGGCCGACCACACCGTGCCGGCAAAAAATTAAAGAGAAGTATGAGTACTTAACGCAAAACCAAGGAGGGAAATTTGGATGTTAACAAACAAGAGGATTCTGGTTTTAATGATTCTGGTACTGGGCCTGGCTCTGGTCCTCACGGGCTGCGGCGGCGACAATAAAGCTACCAGTACAGGCGAAAAGGTTATCAAAATCGGTTTCATCGGCCCCCTGACCGGTGACGTCAAAACTTTTGGCGAGTCAACCAAGAACGGCTTTTTATTGGCCCTGGAACAGGCCGGCAACAAGGCTGGCGATTATAAGATCGAATATGTGACCGCCGACGACCGCAACGATGCCACCGAGGCAGTTAACGTGGCAACCAAGCTGATTGCCGAGGACGGAGTCAAGGCTATTGTCGGCTCGGTTACCTCCAGGACCACCATCGCTGCCTCCGAACTGGCCAATGATAGCAAGATGGTCATGATTACCGGTACCGGCACAGCCCCCAAGGTTACTGTTGATGACAATGCCAAACGCAAAGACTTTATTTTCCGGGCCTGCTTTATCGACCCGTTCCAGGGTACCGTTGCAGCCAAGTTTGCTACTGAGACCCTTAAGGCCAAAACCGCGGCCATTTTATATGACCAGAGTAATGACTACACCATCGGGTTGGCCAAATTCTTTAACGAAACCTTCACCCAACACGGCGGTAAGGTTCTGTCCATGGAAGCTTATGGCAAGGACGATGTGGACTTTTCTGCAGTCCTGACCAATATAGCTCAGCAGAAGCCTGATATTCTCTACCTCCCCGATTACTACCAGAAAGTCAGTCTGATTGGCAAGCAAGCCCGGGAAAAGGGTATCAAAGCTATCTTCCTGGGCGGTGACGGCTGGGATTCCACGGAACTCGACTATGCCACCATGGAAGGCGGCTATTTCACCAGCCACTACTCCCCCGACGATCCCCGTCCGGAAGTCAAAACCTGGGTAGAGGCATACAAGGGCAAATACAACTCTGTACCTGATGCCTTTGCCACTCTCGGTTATGACGCGACCAACATGCTCATAAACGCCATTAAGACTGCCAACAGTGATGACCCTGCCAAAATCAGGGACGCACTGCAAGCAACCAAGGACTATGCCGCAGTAACCGGTAAGCTTAGTTTCGATAAGGACGGCAACCCCATTAAGCCGGCTGTAATTCTACAAATCAAAGATGGTAAGCAAGTCTATGTGACCACTGTAAACCCGTAGTATAGCAACATATATTCGTGCCGAAAACTACCAGAAGCCTCGGCACGGTTGCCCTGCAAATTAATAGGATTTTCGGGAGGGGGAGGGAAACCCCCTCCCGGTTTACAAACATGGGTACAAATTGTTTTTAAAAATATTCAACAACTAAAGGGATACCCCAAAAAAGTGGGTGCGAATTTATTCGCACAATGCTGTAATAGTCCCAATGTGCGATTAAAATTGCACCCACATCGTTTAGTCTCATCCTTTGCTGGTACCGTGATAGTAGCGGATAACTAATACTCGAAATAGATTTTTTCTCAATTTATTATTATAAAGCCTCTTAATTTATACTGGTCTCGGCAGAGGCCGGTAGTATAGCTTATCGGCCGTAGATATGGGGGTTGTAGTGTTGGAACATGTAATGGGGCAGATCATCAACGGTCTGCAACTCGGCTTTATGTACGCTTTGATTGCCCTGGGATACACCATGGTGTACGGGGTGGTTAAACTGATCAATTTTGCCCACGGCGACGTCTTCATGGTAGGCGCTTTTGTCGGTTATTTCGGCTTCAGCCAGTGGGGAATGCCGGTACCGGTGGCGGTCCTCACTGCTATGGCGGTTTGCGCCGTTCTCGGCGTGGTCATAGAAAAGATCGCGTACCGCCCACTCCGGTACGCTCCCAAAATCGCCGCACTAATCAGCGCCCTGGGCATGTCCCTTTTTTTAGAGTATTTTTGCAGTTTAAAATTCGTCTTTGGACCCAATTACCGGGTGGTCCAGCGCCCTATTGAAGAGGTCCACTGGCAATTGGGCGGCATCACCGTCTCGAATATCCAGGTTATGGTCATGGTCACGGTAATATTGATGCTGCTCCTGGTTCAGTACATGCTTTTCAAGACCAAAACCGGTATGGCCATGCGCACAGTGTCGCTTGACCACGACGCCGCCCGCCTGATGGGTGTTAATGTGGACAGCGTTATTTCTGCTACTTTTGCCATCGGTTCGGCCCTGGCCGCCGCCGGGGGTGTGCTTTACGCCATCGCCTATCCACAAATCCATCCGTTTATGGGCATTATGCCCGGCCTAAAGGCTTTTACCGCAGCGGTGCTGGGCGGGATCGGGATTGTCCCGGGTGCGGTTTTAGGCGCTTTAATCATGGGCCAGGTGGAAACCCTGACAGCCGCCTTTTTATCGTCCCAGTTGAGGGACGCTATCGCCTTCGGAATCCTGATTCTGGTATTACTGGTGCGGCCCTGCGGCATTCTGGGTAAAACCGAAACCGAGAAAGTTTAACCAGGGTAAAGGATGGTAAACAAAATGAAGCAGAAATATAATCAAACGTTATTACTTATTGCCGCGGTCGTAATCTTTTATGCTTTAGTTAAAACACTGATATATTTTGGTGTACTTTCATCCTACTGGCAACTCGTGCTTGACCAGTCCATGATTGTCACCATCGGCGCTCTGGGGTTATCCATTATTTACGGTTTTACCGGCCAGTTCTCTCTTGGACACGCTGCGTTTTATGGCATAGGCGCATATACCGCAGGGGCCATCGGCAAGACAATAGGGCACGGCGATATACTCTGGTTTATCATTGCCCTCATTGCAGGTTCCCTGGCAGCGGCTCTGGTTGCCTTATTAATAGGTTTACCTATTTTGCGGCTGCGCTCCGACTACCTGGGCATCGCTACTTTGGGCTTCGGGATTATCGTCAAGGTCGGCATGGACAATGCCAACAAAGTCATACCAGTCCTCGGCGGAGCCACCGGCATGAGCGGCTTACCCAGGGTAGCGAACTTCGAAATAATTTTTCTGTTTTTCCTTGCCGCTATTTTGCTGGTTAGAAACCTTATTTATTCTAAATACGGGCGTGCCTTCACCTCTATCCGGGAGGATGAAATAGCCGCTGACGCCATGGGTATTGACACCACCCGCTACAAAACCATGGCTTTTGTCCTGGGTTGCGCCCTGGCGGGACTGGCTGGTTCCCTCTATGCGCACCGCTATCCCTTCCTGCACCCGGCCAGCTTCGACTTCCTCAAATCTTTTGACTTTTTATTGATCGTCGTGCTGGGTGGGCTGGGCAGCTTAAGCGGTACCATTGTAACAGCCATAGGCTGGGCCTTTCTACTGGAGGGCTTAAGGTTTGTACTGGGCGAGCAGTTCATCGATTTCCGCGGAGTTATTTACGCACTGATCCTGGTTGTTACCATCTTGATGCGGCCGCAGGGCCTTTTCAACGGTAAAGAACTCCTCTTTATGAAACCACCCAGGCTAAAAACACCTGTAATAAAAGGAGAGGAGGGTCCTCATGCCGGTCTTGGAAATTGAAGGTTTAAGTAAAAGTTTTGGCGGCTTGCGGGCTGTCTCCAACTTTGATCTGACGCTTGAAGATAATGAAGTTGTAGGGTTAATCGGTCCTAACGGGGCAGGCAAAACAACCATATTCAACTTGATTACCGGAATTTATCCGGTTACCTCCGGCTCCATTAACTTCGTAAGCAAGAGCATATTGGGTATAAAGCCCTTTAAAATTACGCAACTGGGCATCGCGCGGACCTTCCAGAATATCCGTATTTTCAAGGAATGCACAGTCCTGGACAACGTTCGCACCGTCTTTCATCCCCGGGTGAAATATGGTGTGATAGACGCTTTTCTGCACACACCACGGTATGCAGCTGAAGAGGCACGCATCACCGAGCTGTCATATGAGCTTTTGAAGGCCATGAACCTGGACGGGAGGGCTGAATTAAAGGCAGCCAGCCTGCCCTACGGAGACCAGCGCCGCCTGGAAATCGCCCGCGCTCTGGCCGGAGAACCGAAAGTCCTGCTTTTGGATGAACCGGCAGCCGGTATGAACCCCTCCGAGGTCGGTACCCTGGTAGAACTGATAAGGTTCATTAGAAACCATTTCAAAATTACCATTCTTTTAATCGAACACCAGATGAACGTGGTCATGAACGTATGCGACCGGCTGGTAGTGCTCGACTTCGGAGAGATTATCGCCGAAGGACTGCCCGAAGAGATCCGCAATAACCCGAAAGTTTTGGAGGCTTATCTGGGCAAGGGGGTGACGGTAGCCTGATGCTGTCTGTAGATAATATTCAAGTCTTTTACGGAGCCATCCAGGCGCTGCACGGTATTTCCTTCGAAGTCAAGGAAGGAGAAATCGTGACCCTGATCGGCGCCAACGGCGCCGGTAAATCCACGACCTTAAGGACCATTTCCGGCCTCTTGCGGCCCAAGTCCGGCTCCGTTAAGTTTGGCGGTAACGACATTACCAAAGCTCCCGCGCATAAGATTGTCCAGATGGGCCTGGCCCACGTACCGGAGGGAAGAAAAATCTTTCCCGACCTGACTGTGTGCGAGAACCTGATCATGGGCGCTTATACCAGGACTGACCGCGCTGAAATTGCAGGCAGCCTCGATAATGTATTTCAACGTTTCCCGCGCCTTAAAGAACGGGAAAAGCAGTTAGCCGGCACCCTCTCGGGCGGCGAGCAGCAGATGCTGGCCATGGGACGCGGGTTGATGTGCCAACCCAAGCTTCTGATCCTGGACGAGCCTTCCATGGGGCTTTCCCCCATCCTGGCCGAGGATATTTTTAAAATAATCGTGGAGATTAACCAACTGGGGACAACTATCCTGCTGGTCGAGCAAAACGCATTCATGGCGCTTCAAATAGCCCACAGGGCCTATGTGCTGGAAACCGGAAGGGTCATGCTGGCCGGCCCTGCCGCCGAGCTGCGGGAGAACCCCAAGGTCCGCAGCGCCTACCTTGGCGATGTCATTGAGATAGCCTGACAAAAAAGCTGGGAGCATAAGAAAAACCCGGGGCGGATACTCCGGGTTTGCTTTATAAGATGTCGTAAGGCGTAGGGCGTAAGTATATACTGCATTCCTTATAGGTCATATTTAAATCGTAAAAGGTCAACGTTAAGAGTAATCTTTTTACGCCTTACGCCCTGCGACTGACCCAAAGGCATATCTATAATCGTTTGTTGACACCGCAGGGATCATTTTTGCCGGGGACTTCGGCCTCAACCAGCTCAATCCCTTTGGCCTTAAACCATTCTTTTAAAAAGACAGCATACCTGTCATTCTGATACTTATACCACTCTCTGCGTGTTTCCTCGTAATCATCCTCCATCAGGGCTTTTCTGAAATCCACATCCGCAGCCAGCGCCTTGGCCAGGATTTCCTTCACCAGGGGGGCATCAAGGGTATCAATGAAATCCTGTTTGATTTTTATGTCCAGTTCCTTATCCAGCTTGGGGAGCCTCGCAAAGTTTTCCGGCTGGCTGTCCATTTTCTTAACTTTTTCTTCGTGTTCAGGGAAGTCCATAGGCGCGTAAAAGTAATGTTTTCCTGTCTGCAGATCCAGGTAATACTCGGAATACTCGCTGCTGTTTTCAAAAGCGTTGACCAACCATGCCAAAACCACAGGTACCTGGCGCATCTCAACCGTTCCTTTCTTCAAGTACTGCCGTCAACAGCCAAGCAGCTCTCCATTAAAATTCTATCCCCTTCTGGGCGGGAATCCCCCGGGTAAAGGGATGTTTAATTTCCCGCATCTCAGTGACCAGGTCTGCCTTAGCGATAATTTCGGGAGAAGCATTGCGTCCGGTCAGGACCACGTGCAAACTTTCCGGCTTGGCGTCTAAAAGGGCCAGAACGTCACTCTGAGCTACCAGCCCGTAATGGATGGCGTACAGGATCTCATCCAGAATGATCAGGTCGTAATTTGCCTTTGAAAATTCAGCCCTGGCGGCCTCAAGCGCCTCCCCGGCGGCATGTCGGTGCTCGTCAAGCGACTGGTCGTCCGCTCCCTTGATGAACCCTTCTCCCATCTGCCTTATTTCAAAATTTGGGCCAAGCTTTTCTACCGCCTTCAGTTCCCCGTATTTCCAGCCACCCTTGATGAACTGGAGAACCAGCACCTTCATCCCCTGCCCCCAGGCTCTTAAGCCCATACCAAGAGCAGCTGTGGTTTTTCCCTTGCCGTTGCCCGTGTTGACCAGGATTAAACCTTGTTTCTTTTGCTCTTGCATAATAAGCTCCCGTTCCTTTCTTCACAGAAAAATCTTTCTATCCTGAACATAAGAGTCCGGCATACGAAGCGATACCCCAAAGATGTAGGTGCGAATTCATTCGCACAAAGGCAACATTGGCTGCCACAAATTCGGCGCTGGCGCGCCGTGTGCGATTGAAATGGCGCCTACATCGGCTGGTATTTTCATGCTATGCGGCGCCGCCGGCTTATTATTTATTCAAGCAATTCCGAACAATCTCCTGCCATTTTCTGTACATGTTTTCGCCAATTTTTCGACATCTATTCCCTTAAGCGTCGCAATCTCTGCCGCGGTAAAAGCAATGTAAGAGGGTTCGTTGCGTTTGCCCCGGTGCGGCGACGGCGTCAGGTAGGGCGCATCTGTTTCCAGCAGCAGGCGGTCCATGGGAACCCGGCCGGCTACATCTTTCAACCTGGACGCATTCTGGTAGGTTACCGGCCCGGCAATGGAAATATAAAAGCCCATGGACAGGCATTCCTGCGCCATCTCCCAACTGCCGGAGTAGCAATGCATGACACCTCCGGCGGCGCCCAGTCCCAACTCGCGCAAGATATCCATGAGATCACCGTGCGCGTCCCGGTCATGAATGATTACCGGCAAGCTCAGCTCGCGAGCCAGGATTAACTGCTCCCGGAAAACCTTGCGCTGCATTTCCCGGGGGGAAAGATCACGGTAGTAATCCAGCCCAATCTCGCCCAGCGCCACCACCCTGGGGTGGGCGGACATGTTCTTTAATTCCTCAAGGTAGCCGGGCCCGGCTTCCATCGCATTGTGCGGGTGAAACCCTACGGAAGCATATACCATGTCATTATTTTCGGCCAGTGTTATGGCTCGCCGGGAGGATTCCAGGTTGTAGCCCACGTTGTTGATATAGGCCACCCCTGCGCCGCGCGCCCGTTCCAATACCTCCTCCCGGTCGAGTTCGTACTCCTCTTCAGCAATGTGGGCATGTGTATCAAACAAAAGCATGGCAATCATCCTGTCCTTTTTATACTTCAATCCGCGGGAAAAGAGCCTGGGCCCGCTTAACTTTTACCCCGGCGGGGAATTTCCCCCAGGCCAGGGAATCCCAGGTTTGCACGTCCTCCCGGCCGGCCAGGCCCAACTGGGACCAGACCCGCGGGGGCAGTAGAGGCATGTAGGGCGCCGCTATGACGGTGATAAAACGAATGCACTCGGCCAGGTTGTACATGACCGTAGCCAGCCGCTGCCTCTGAGCCGGGTCTTTGGCCAGGCCCCAGGGCGCCGTCTCGTCCACGTACTTATTGGCGCGTCCCACCAGGCGCCATAAGGCGCTCAAGGCTCCGGAGAGGTCCAGCGCGTCCATTGCTTCTTCAACTTTTACCGGAGTCTGTTCGGCCAGGTCGATCAATTCCTGATCCGGACCTTCGGGGGCGCCGGGCGCTTCAACCACACCCTGAAAATATTTTTCAATCATGGCGATGGAGCGGCTGACCAGGTTGCCCAGGTCATTGGCCAGGTCCTTGTTGATCCGCTCTACCAGAGCGTCCTCGCTATAAGAACCGTCCGAGCCGGGGGGCAGTTCGCGCAGCAGGTAATAGCGGATGGCATCCACCCCGTACTTTTCGATTAAAACCAGCGGGTCCACCACATTTCCTTTGGATTTGGACATTTTACCGCTATCGAGCAACAGCCAGCCGTGGCCCACCACCCGCTTGGGCAGTTCGAGTCCAAGAGCCATCAGGAGACACGGCCAGATGATGCTGTGAAAACGCACAATGTCCTTGCCCATCAGGTGGACATCGGCCGGCCAGTATTTTTTAAAAAGGGTATCGTCGCCGGTTCCGTAACCCAGCGCGGAGATATAGTTGGTCAAAGCGTCCACCCAGACGTAGATGACATGCTTGGGGTCGAAGGGAACAGGAATACCCCAGTTAAAGGTGGTCCTTGAAACACAGAGGTCCTCCAGACCGCTCTTAATAAAACTCACCATTTCATTGCGCCGTGAAGTGGGCTGAATAAACTCCGGGTGCTCCTCTATGTGCTGCAGTAGGCGGTCGGCGTACTTGGAAATCTTAAAAAAATAACTTTCTTCCTGGAGCAGTTCCACCGGACGTCCGCAGTCGGGACAATTGCCCTCCTCCAGCCTGCTTTCCACCCAAAAAGCTTCACAGGGTGTACAGTACCAGCCTTCGTAGCTGGCCTTGTAGATATCCCCCTGGTCGTATAATCTCTGAAAGAATTCGGAGACCACCTTTTTGTGACGCGGTTCAGTTGTGCGAATAAAATCATCGTAACTCACTTCCAGGCTACCCCACAGGCTCTTAAAGCCGGCTACGATTTTATCAACGTATTCCTGAGGGGTCTCACCACGTGATTTGGCCGCCCGCTCAATCTTCTGGCCGTGTTCATCCGAGCCGGTAAGAAAATACGTATCCCACCCGGTGAGCTTCTTGAACCGGCTCATGGTGTCTGCAGCCACCGTGGTATAAGCATGCCCGATATGCAGGTTGTCGCTGGGGTAGTAAATCGGGGTAGTAATGTAAAACGTGCCCTTGCTCATAATCTTATTCCTCCTTTGTTTAAGCTATCGAAGTAGACATTATTTTTTTCTTATTTTGGTCGTAAGTCGTAAGGCGTAGGGCGTAAAAAGAATGCCTTCTTTTGTTTGATACTTGAATCTGAAAAATGTTGCAGCTAAAAAGACCCGAAAGAATGCAGTATATACCTACGCCCTCGACCCATTTAAGCATGAAGGGAAAATTTTTAGTTGTGGCAGAATAAATACAAGAGCTTGTACGACAAGTGCTTCTTTGGTTCACGCATACAAATCTTTGACACATAAGGAATACAGAATATACCCACGTCTCACGTCCCACGACCCAAGACTAACATATACCTACGCCCTACGACAGTTTGATAATACGCCACAACCTCCTCTTACCAGAAAAAGTTTCAGTAAACAAAAACACTCCCTCCTTGTTACCAAGGGGCGGAGTGTTAATTACCCGCGGTACCACCCTTTTTTACCGGCTTCTCACGAAGCGGCCTTTCAAGGTACGGGGAAGATCGTTCCCGATACCCAAGCCTGGTAACGGCGCTAATCCCGTCGCGACCTACTGTAAGTTCAGACGCGCAGCTCCAGGGCCATGTTCAGCCGTCCTTTCCCCGCGGGTTTCCACCCAACCCCGCTCTCTGTCGGGTACTAATACCAGCTTACTCTTCCCCTTCTCAGCCTTTTTGAAGCATTTAAGAAAGCCAACAAACTGATTTTAATCCAAGGGAATCTGATTTGTCAAGTTTTCGACAATCAGGAAAAAAAGTAGTTGATTAGTAAATAAATGTGTTGACTTTTACTGGAATCGTTGGTACCATTTAGTTGTAAGAAATTTAAACATTATGTCGAATTTTGTAGAGGAGGGATAGCATGAAATCGACAGGGATTGTCAGAAAGGTGGACGAGCTCGGCAGAGTGGTCATTCCCATTGAATTGCGGCGGACGCTGGGAATTGACGAAAAAGACCCTCTGGAAATCTACGTAGATAATGAGAAGATTATCTTGAAAAAGTACGAGCCGGCCTGCGTCTTCTGCGGCAACGCTTCGGATGTCCAACACTACCGCGGCAAAATGGTATGCCGTGAGTGTGCTCTGGCCATGATTGAAAACGCTCAAGCAATGTAATTTGCAGTAATAAGAGGGACGAAAGTCTCTCATTTTTTTACTCAAGTTTCTTTCTCAAGTACCGCCTGGTAGACCTCCCGCCTGGAAATACCACGCAAACGGGCAACTTCCCTGAGGGCATCCTTGCGGCCGGCTCCTTTTGCCTCGATTAGGGCTACATGATCGGCAGGACTCAAGTGAAGCCACTCCGGCTCATTTTTTGCCGGGCTTTCGGCGCCGGCGCCGTCAACAACCAGGGTAAACTCGCCTCGCGGTTCCTTTTCCCTGAAATGCTCCACTAGTTCGGCCAGCGAACCCCGGATAATTTCTTCATGCAGCTTGGTCAGTTCCCTGGCTGCCGCTGCCGCCCGGTGGCCAAGGACCTCATACAGGTCAGCCAATGTCGCCCGCAAGCGGTGCGGCGCCTCATAGAAAATAAGAGTACCCTGTTGGGGCTGAAGTTCCCTTAATTTTTCGCGCCTCGCTTTGGCGGAGCTTGGTAAAAATCCAATAAAAATAAAGCTTTCCGTAGGAAGGCCGGAGACCACCAGGGCTGTAATAGCGGCGCTTGGCCCTGGTATCGCAGTAACCCCACACCCTTCCCGCAGGGCTAACCCGACCAGTTCCGACCCCTGGTCCGACACTCCCGGCATACCGGCGTCGGAAACCAGGGCAATATTTTTGCCGGAGCGTAGCAGGTCCAATAGGACCGGCCCCTTGGCGCGCATATTATGGCGGTGGTAGCTGGTAAGCCCGGTATGAATATCATAGCGGCTCAAAAGTTTCCGGGTGTGACGCGTATCTTCCGCGGCAATCAGGTCGACCTCCCGCAACACCCGCAGGGCGCGCATCGTAATGTCCTCCAGGTTGCCGATAGGCGTCGCGCACAGGTAAAGCATCCCTTTTTGCCCTTCTGTCACAGTGTTTCACCTCACCGGCTGGTTTAAAAGCTCCTCAAAAGACATCCTGCGCACCCACATTATAAGGCCAGTGGAATTATATTTCCACGCTGTCTTTTAGAAAATTAAGAGTTGCTCTCTTCAACCTTTTTGCCGGTTGAGGGCTCCGCTTCCTTGCGCAAAAAGGCCATACAAAAAAGGCACTCTCCAGACCTCCTGCGGCCGAAATAAAGGTTGCAGATATGGAACGCCTGGTCGTACAGTTCAAGGAGGTTCGAAAAGGCTACGCCGGACTTGCCTTCAGCCTCACTTGCCGCGCCGTTTACCAGATCCGCGCGGTAAAAGGCGGCCAGTTCATTCCTGAGCCGGGAGTTTTCCTCATCCGCTTCCCGGATTTCATGTTTCAATTCCTGCATTTCAGCAAGCAGGGAATGTAGTTTTGCTTCCATTTCTTTAATGCGTTTGAACAGGCCCTGCACTAAACTGTCTCCTCGTTTGATTGCCGGGGGCATTCTTTCTTATAGCCTTTGCACATTTTGGCCTGGCCATCTTTACATACAATTTCTTCACAGGGATATTCTTTGATGATTTTACTTTCCTTCAGTTCCACACTGACGTACTTTTTAAATATATTTATACCGACTACCTTACCCTCCCCATCAGGGGTAGTAACCCAGCTGCCGGGATCAGGAAATTCTCCTCTGGCATGCTCGTAAGACTCGTTTTCGTATTTCAGGCAGCACATCAGCCTGCCGCAGATGCCGGAAATTTTGGTGGGATTAAGGGAAAGATTTTGCTCCTTGGCCATCCTGATGGAGACGGAAGCAAAATCGGAAAGCCAGGTGGCGCAGCAGAGCTCACGCCCGCAACAGCCAAGCCCGCCCACCAGTTTGGCTTCGTCCCGGACCCCAATCTGCCTTAGTTCAATCCTGGTCCGGAACACCGCAGCCAGGTCCTTTACCAGTTCACGAAAGTCAATACGCCCTTCCGCGGTAAAATAAAAAATGATTTTGTTACCGTCAAAGGTCTGCTCAACCCCCACCAGTTTCATAGGCAACTTATGGAATGCAATCTTCTCCAGACCCACCTGGAAAGCCCTGCATTCTTTTTCTTTGTTAGCGGCAAGTTGCTGGTAATCCTCAACGGTAGCTTTACGGATTACCTTTTTGAGCGGAGCCACCACTTCATCCTCATTAACTTGCAAAGGGCCCGCCACCACGTCCCCGTACTCGACACCTCTGGCAGTTTCCACAATTACCCCTTCTCCCATGGTCAGCGGGAGGTCACCGGGGTCAAAATAGTATATCTTACCGGCCTTTTTAAAGCGAATACCGACCACGATTAATTCCACTAAACGATTCCCTCCTCTACTCCGGTTGTTAAGCCCGGAGCCCTTCCTGCCAGATGCAAAAATAGTATATCCAGGGCCAACCGGGTATTGGCGTTGGCCTCAATTTTTTTTCTGGTAGTTTCTATCTCTTCTAGTATCTCCAAGAGACGCCCGGTTTCAAAGCTTCCCGCCTCCTTTTCCATGATATCAATATGGTCTAAATGATATAAAAGCCCTGTTTCTCCAGTTAATTTAAAGACCAGCAGGTCGCGGTACCAGCATTTTAGGATCTCCAGGATAGCGCTTACTTTCTCTTTTTGCTCTGCGATTTGTCCCGCCATCACCAGCGCCTCGTGGGGAGCGGCTCCGTCCAGGTCATGCGCCAGACGGATCGCGAGGCTTTGCTCCGCCTGGAATGTCCCGGCCGCGTAAGCCAGCGCTTTACCCATGCTGCCGCCGGCCATCGCAGCGGTCAGACCCGCTTTAACCGGGTCCAGACCGTGCAGGGCAACCAGCCCTCCGGTCAGCTCCGGCAGGGGTATGCTTTTGAATGAGCACATCTGGCAGCGGGACAAAATGGTCGGAAGCAGGGACTGCGGCTGGTCGGAAACCAGGATCATGACTGTACCGCCGGGCGGCTCCTCCAGCGTCTTCAGCAGGCAATTGGAGGCATCCGCGGTCATTAGCTCGGCCTGATTAATCAAAAACACCTTACGTCCGCCCTGGTAGGACCTGTAGGGGATCCGGCGCAGCATGCCGCGCACCTGTTCAATCTTGATGGACGCTCCTGAGGGCTGTAACGTATAAAGGTCGGGATGGTTATGGTTCGCCGCCTGCCGGCAGGTACGGCAGACCCCGCAGGCGTCCCCGGCCGCCGGTTGAGAACAGAGCAGCGCCCGCGCAAAAGCCCGGGCCGTTGTTTTCTTACCCACCCCCGCGGGGCCGGCAAAGAGGTAGGCATGGACAACATGGCCGCTGGAAACAGCGTTCATCAGAGTTTGGACTATCTGTTGATGGCCGGCTATCTCCCGCAGAAACCTCATCCCAAAATTTCCTCCACAACCCCAATGATATCGTGATGGACCTGCTCTATGGTACGGTTGGCGTCAATGACACGGTAACGGTCGGGGTCGCGCCCGGCCAGCGTCAGGTAACCGGCCCGGACTTTACGGTGAAAAACACGGTCCTCCTGTTCTATACGGTCCGCACCCCGGCCTGACCCCGTAATCCTCTCCATACCGGTATCACAAAGAAAATCCAAGAGCAGTACCAGGTCGGGCTTCAGTCCGGCCGTTGCCGTCTCGTTCAGCTTTTCTAACTGCCCGACGTCTAAACCCCTGCCAAACCCCTGGTAGGCCAGACTGGAGTCGAGAAAGCGGTCGCACAACACTATTTTTCCTTCCTGCAAGGCGGGCAAAATCACCTGCGCCACGTGCTGCGCCCGGGCGGCGGCATAAAGGAGGGCTTCGGCGACGGGGACCAGTTCGCTATGTTGCGGGTTGAGCAGCAACTCACGGACAGTCTCCCCAATTCTTGTCCCCCCCGGTTCCCTGGTGTACAGCACCGGGCAACCCCGGGCGGACAGTTTATCACCCAAAAGCTTTAGCTGGGTGGTCTTGCCGGAGCCGTCGATACCTTCAAAAACTAAAAACTTTCCCTTCATGCTAAAGCACCTCAAAATTTGGTCGTAGGTCGTAAGGCGTAGGTCGTAAGGTGTATACTGCATTCCTCTTAGTCGCATGTCGTGATACGTGGATGTATTCTGTATTCCTACAGTAAACAAAAACTGATTGTTAATCACAACAGTGAAAATATGCAATCATATAGTATTACCTGACTGGTGTAGTGTAGGTGCGATTTCAATCGCACAACGGGGCGTTAGCGCCGTACTTGGGCATCTAATGTAGCTTTTGTGCGAATGAATTCGCACCTACATCCGAGCAATATAGCAGAAGCCGAAATAATTTTTGGAGCAGCGAAACGCTAATTAAGCTATTAAGTCGCTCAATTTAAGCGCTTGTCGTACAGGCTCTTGTAGTTATTCTACCACAACACTGATTGTTTTCAGCGTTGGATCGGCCGGGCCGTGGCAGGGCAGTGCCATTTTTCTGACTGCCGTCAGGTAGTTGATAACATCCACGGTGATTTCCTCACCCGGGTTTACAGCCGGAATGCCGGGCGGGTACACAGCGATTGTCTCTGCTGAGATCCTTCCCCTGGCTTCATCAAGAGGCACCTGACGGAATTTTGCAAACCAGGCCTCGCGTGGTTTCATCAACACAATAAAACTGTCCGGCGGGGCAACGAACGGGATGGGTTCTGTCTTGCGCTCCCTGAAGGAGATGTCCTCCATGGCGCGGGCCAGTCCTTCACAGTCGGCCCGGACGGCGCCAATTGAGACAATAGCCACCACATGGGCGGAATCAGCCATTTCAACGTAAACACGGTAGCGTTCCGCCAGCATCTGCTGCACCTGGTAGCCGGACAACCCCAGCCTGCGCACTGAAATCACCAGCCTGGTCGGATCCAGGCTTGAGCCTTCGGGCAGGCGCTCCGGGGACAAAACACTCAAACCATCGATAATTGACAAGCGCTGGCGCAAGCCATAGGCCAGTTCCAGAGCCTGGTCCAGCAGTCCTTTCCCCCGCAGCGCCAGCTGCCGGCGGGCCAAATCAAGAGAAGCCATGAGCAGGTAGGACGGGCTGGTGGTTTGCAGCAGGCGCAGAGCTGCCGCGACACCCTGCTGCTCAATTCGTTGTCCTTGCAGGTGCAGAACTGAACTTTGGGTTAGTGAACCGCCCAGCTTGTGGGTACTCTGGACGGCAGCGTCCGCGCCGCAAGCCATGGCATCCTCCGGCAAGGCCGGGTGAAAGCGCAGGTGGGCGCCATGCGCTTCATCTACCAGGAGCGGCTTGTCCACCCTGTGAGCAGCTTCAGCATAACCCTGCAAATCTCCGGTGACTCCGTAATAGTTGGGACTTACCGCCAGGACGGCGGCGGCTGCCGGGTTATTTTCCAACGCCGCCCGGATTGCGGCGGGTGCAACGCCGCAATCCAGACCGAATTCAGGCATAAGCTCCGGTGTGACGTAAACCGGGTCGGCGCCGGCCAGAACCAGACCGCCCAGGACCGAGCGGTGGGCATTTCTCGGTACAACTACCTGTTTCTCACCCGCAGTTGCCACAAGCAGGGCATGAATGCCGGCGCTTGTACCGTTAACCAGGAAGAAACTGCGGTCTGCTCCGTAAAGGCCGGCAGCCAGTTCCTGGGCCAGGCGGATGGGCCCGCTCGGGCTGTGCAGGTCATCCAAACCAGGCAGCTCGGTCAAATCAAGGGAAAAAAGGGCTTTATTGTCCAGGGACATGAGACCTTCCGGAATGCATCGGCCCTGCCTGTGTCCAGGTATATGGAGATTGCACGTATTTTTTTCATTATGCCTGCAGAGCGCCTCAAAAAGAGGAGCCTGTCCTTGCCTTTCAGACAAAAAACTGCCTCCGGAACAAAATAAATAAAAACAAAAAAAAATTAAATACAAGTTTTACTAATCTTTAATTATATCATAGAAGTCACATTATTACCAACGCCATCCTGCAATTTTGCCATTAGTTTAACCTTATAGATAACAGAGCGCATGGTCACAATAAGAAAAACATTACTATACGTAAAGGAGTGATACCGGGTGGCAGAACAACAGTCCTGGAAGGTAGATGAAAAGACTCTGTCCAAAAAATACGGCACCGACGTTAAGAAACTGATCAGGGCCTGGAAAAGGGGCTTTACAGATCAGGATATTGCTGTAAAGACCGGTATCAGGCCCACCACCTTATATATGATCAAGCAAGACCTGGAATTGGCGCACAGGCGCATCCGCCTGGCCCAAAAAAAACAGGCGCTGACCCAAGCTCAGACATTGGTTGGCCAGCACCAGATTTTTTTCAATCCCCACTTGTAGTAGTCATAGTCCGGATCGCCCCTGTCAAGGACAATGATTCTACGCTCACACTCGTTGCAGATATAGCGACCCTTAACCATGAGTCCTTCGAATGCAGTCAACTGGGGACGCCGGCATAATATACATGTGGGAGATGCGACTGCCACTTTATTTCACCACCGCTTAAATCACCTTTTCATATTAAATATGAACGCCACGGCTAATGGGTGAAAGGCGGTTTTTTCCTTTTCTCAATACTTATAGCGCAATCCGGGCATACCTCCTGGCATATACCACAGGCGATACACGCATCACTCGACTCAATAGTCGGCGTCCCATAAACTCCTAACACATCGGACCAGTTCAGACACTTTTTTGGGCATTTTTCAATGCATAGCCCGCAACCCTTGCAAAGGCCCGGGAAAAGTGTAAAATTTCCTTTTGTTAATTCCTGTGTTTTTGGTTGGAATTGCAGTGTCATTTTTATGGTCCTCCTTAAGCATTGCTGACGGCCCGATTATTTTGATCAGATCGAACCAATTCCATGCCCCGTTCCAGGGCTCTGAAATTTAACTCCCTCAACTCAGGCTGTTTTTCAAACTTGTAACCAAGTTTTCTTTCAACAGCCTCTTTAATCCGTTCCAGTGAAATCACCCCGGTTGCTCCTACTACGGCGCCCATGATCAAAATGTTAAAAACACGGGGGTTCAGCTCCTGCTTGGCGACTTCTATAGCCGGAATGGGCAGCACCCTGGCGGCGTTGGCCGGCAGGTCTTCGTCTTTGACCTGGGTACTGCTTTCATAAACAAAAACGGTCTTAGGACCTACATATTGCCGGGTACGGTGTACCGCCCGGTCGCTTAAAGCCACTACGATATCCCCGGTTTGAAACTTGGGTGAACCAATCTGCTTGTCGCTAATCTGGACAAAGGCCACCGATACACCGCCCCGCTGCTCCACTCCGAAGTTTGGGATATAGAGAGCTTGTTTACCTTCCGCATTGGCAGCTTCCGCGATGATTTCCGCAACCGACTGGACCCCCTGGCCCCCCTCGCCTGCAAGTACCAATTTGGTTGTCCCGGTCATTAGCCCACCTCCCCCTGCACGGCGCCCGGCGCCTTGATTTCTCCCACTTTAAACTGCTTGGACATCTCGTTTTCGATAAAACTCCAGGTATCCTTGGCATTGGTACGCCAGTTGGTAGGACAGGAGGAAAGAGCCTCAACGAAGGAAAACCCGTTGCCGTTGATTTGGTTCTCCAGCGCTTTCTTTAACGCTGCCTTTAGCTGCCGTAGGTTGCCGATGCTGCTCCTGGCCACGTAAGCTCCGTCCGGTGTAATGGCGGATACCATCTCCGGCCCCTGCAGGGGATAACCGGTCACTTCGGGATCCCGCCCGTAAGGCGAGGTTTCGGTTTTCTGCCCCGGCAAGGTGGTGGGAGCCATCTGCCCCCCGGTCATGGCATATTGGGTGTTATTGGCCAGGATTGCCGTAATTTTTTCATTCCGGGCCGCCGCTGCGACCATATGCTGAGCGCCGATGGAATAACCGCCGCCGTCACCCATGTATGCGATGCAGATCAATTCCGGCCTGGCCCGTTTGATACCGGTCATAACCGGGATGGTCCGCCCGTGGTGGGTCTGGACCGAATCCAGGTTGAAGAAATCCCAGGATAAAAGTGAACAGCCAATATCACAGCCGAAGACCACTTTGTCGTGGATCTCCAGTTCATCAATAGCCTCTCCGAGAAATTTTAAAATAATACCGTGTCCGCATCCCGGGCAAAACTTATGGGGCTTGGTCTCCGCCCGCCAACTGCGGGGCATTTTTGGTTGTGGCGCCATGCAAGACTCTCCTTAAGGTGTCATATTAGTATGTTTTGAACTTTTTGTTTTCATCCTCTGCCGGGCCGCCTCAGAGGCTGTGGAACTAGCCAACTGAGGCCTTCCGCAACCTGGGTTTGCGCAGGCCGGTCTCCAGCAGTCCTTTAACCCTGACTTCAACTTCAGTAGCGGTAATACCGATCCCCGGCCGGAAAAGGTGAGTAATCTCAGCTGTGCCGCCGTAGGCAACCTCTTTAAAGAGCCTGGCCAACTGCCCGTAAGCTGACTCAACCACCAGAATTTTACTGACACCGGCTGAAAGCTCCTTGATTTGTTGCACCGGCAGGGGACGCAGGGTCACCGGCCGAAAATAACCCACCTTGTGTCCCTGCTCTCTCAGGTTGTTTACGGCCTCCCGTACCGCCCGGAAAACCACCCCGTGGCCGACCACCACAAGTTCCGCGTCATCCGTATTTTCAGCCTGGAATTCAGCAACCTCGGGCGCTATTCTTTCAAATTCAGCCATATCGTGGGATACCTTCTCGTAAAGCTCTTCTTCCAGGTTGTAGGTATTGCGGTGATGTGCCGGGGGCCGGTCACGCCCCGGTACACCCGCCAGCCCGACAAAGGCTTGCGGTTCGATAATTTGCACGCCTCGCTCTTCCGGCTTATACATGGTCAGGGGTTCACGCATTTTCGCCTGGTATCCATCACCAAGCACAAAAGTCGGAAAGCGGTATTTCCAGGCCGTGTTAAATGCTTTGATGGTGTAATCATACAGCTCCTGGTGGTTGGCTGTGGAATATACAATCCGCATCCCCTCACCGTTCCCGCCCAGGGTGGTGAGAGTTACCTCCTGCTGGGAATAAATCACCGTCGCCGTGGATGGACCGCCCCTCTGCTGGATTACCACCACGGTCGGCAAGCGCATCATCTCCGCCATCGACATGGGTTCCTGCATCAGCGTATTACCGGGCCCGGCTGTAGCCGTAAAAGCTTTGCGCCCTGCCATCACCCCGCCCACGGTGGTAAACCCTGCTGAAAGCTCGTCTTCAGTTTGCAGAAAGGTCTTATTATATTTTGGGGCCAGCCTGGTCCAGTAGTGCATGATTTCATTCTGGGGGGTGATCGGATAGCCGTACATAATGTCGGCTTTGGCCGCTATAGCCGCCCAGGCCACCACCTCGTTACCGGTCATAAAGACCCTTTTTTCTTCTTGAATTGTTTTCTCAGACATGTAAAAACCCCCTAGAGCATTGACAAGTTGAGCAAAGCGAGTTTTGCATTTTGCGTTTGTGTTAATGAATTCGCAAACACGTATCATATAGGCGTAAGGCGTAGGGCGTAAGGCGTTGGGCATAGGTATTATACTGCATTCCTTATGGGTCTTTATTATGGCCACATATCTCGAATCAATGTCAGAGTTATAACAAGGTTTCTCTTATTACGCCTTACGCCTTACGCCCTACGACGCTTTTTTTCACGGCCCATTACCAAAAGGCTTTTGACATCAGGCCGGCCAGCGGGCGAACGGGGTTACCCAGACAGTCCATGGAACCGATTTGCCCGGCGATCAAGGCCGGAGCCGTTGTAGCCACCACCGGCAGTCCGAGGGTTTTAGCAGCCCTGGTAATAAGACCGGCGCCTTCCTGGACTACCTCGACAGTGGTCTCATCGCCCAGGTGCGTATTGTTGATAAGGCCGTCCACCTTTCCCATTTCCCTCACGTGCTCGACAATTTGTTCCATCCCGGAGGTCATGGGACGTGAGGTATTTACAACACAGATTATGTTCAGAAACGGATCTTCGGCGGCCCCTTCCAAAAGCTTGAGCGTCTTACTGCCTTCCACCCCATAACCGATGTCCAGGATAATATCGCCTGGCCGCCGTAGCGCCCACCTGGCCGCAGGCTTAATCGTCACGCCGGCCTCACCCAAACCCAACGTCTCTTTGGCTTCCCAGGCGATCACTTCAACACCACGGGCCATAAGCTCTTTTTGAACAGGCCGCAAAGTATAGCAGGGCTCCACAAGATCGAGGTCGACCAGGGTTACCTTCCTGCCCAGGCCGGCCAGTTCCAGCGCCCGGCTTAAAGCTGCTTCGCTCTTTCCCGCGGCATACTCACCGATATACGCTTCGACTATGCGGTCTTTGTTTATTATGCTCAAAACTCCTTTTTTTAAGCTAAAATACCCATAAAAAAAGAACAGTATCAACTGTTCCCCAGGTTTCCGGCAAACCCGCGTTTATTATTTAACCATTCCCCAACTGAAATTCTTCTAAACTAAAAAATATTTTAAATTTTTAACCTATAAATAAAACATTTAACAAGACCAGGAGTACTACTCCAGGCAGCTGGAGTATACCGGCAGTCAGAATGGTCAAGGGATTAATGGCGATGTGAAAGCCCAAATAACCGAACACCGCGTTGATGGCCAAAAGCAATGCGACCCCCAGGACGGTCCAGGCTGTCAGCCGGATTAAAAATTTTAAAGGGCGGAACAGCGCGGTTCCCACCAGGTAGAGCCCGAATAACCCGGCCAGTCCGATAATCACATATTTCCATTCCAAACGGAGCACCCCCCTTGCTCCATTATATGGCCCGAAATGAAAATTATTCCTATTTCATCTCCTGCCTGCCTTCCAGCGCCCTGCCCAGAGTTACCTCATCGGCGTACTCCAAATCGGCTCCCACGGGCAGGCCGTGGGCGAGCCTGGTCACGCGGATGCCAAGCGGCCTGATCAGACCGGACAAATAGAGGGCCGTGGCGTCACCTTCCACATTGGGGTTGGTGGCCAGGATCACCTCCTTTACTTCCCCGCCCGACAGGCGTTTCAGCAGGTTCCTGATGTTCAGTTGTTCCGGTCCCACCCCTTCCATCGGGGAGATGGCCCCATGCAGCACGTGATAAAGCCCCCTGAACCCCCTGGCTTTCTCCATCGAGGCCACGTCTCTGGGGCGCTCCACCACACAGATACTATCACGCCTGCGACGTTCATCCCCGCAGATAAAACAGGGGTCCACATCGGTCAGGTTGCCGCACAGGCTACAGTGGTGAATGGCATTTCTGGCTTCCTGCATGGCCTTGGCCAGGTTGGCGGCTACTTCGGGCGGGGCATGCAGGAGATGAAAGGCCAGGCGCTGGGCTGTTTTCGGGCCGATCCCCGGAAGTTTCCCCAGTTCATCAATAAGACGGGCGACCGGCTTGGCGTAGTAGTTCATCTACTATAGGCCGGGTATTTTAAGACCGCCGGTAAGTCTGCCCATTTCCTGGGACGCCATATCCTGCGCCTTCTTAAGAGCCTCATTGACAGCAGCGAGGACCAGGTCCTGCAACATTTCCACGTCTTCCGGGTCTACCGCCTCAGGCTTGATTTCTATTGCTGTAATTTCATTTTTACCGTTGGCCGTCACCCTGACCACGCCCCCGCCGGCTGTGCTCTCCACCGTGCGGTTGGCCAGTTCTTCCTGCAGCCTCATCATATCCTGCTGCATCTTCTGGACCTGCTTCATCATCTTGTTCATATTGCCACCCATTATTCAATCGTCCCCCTTTTATTTTCGTTTTAAAAGAGCTTGTCTGAACCTTCTTCGAGCTCTATTTCCTCTCCGCCAAACTGCTTTTTGACGTCTACTATGGCTGGTTTGGGCGCCTGCCTTGGCTCAGGTATACTTATCTTGCCCTGATAGTGTTTAAACACCAGCTGCCATTCTCCCTTGAAAAACCTGGAAAGGAGCCCGGCCAGATAATTTTTGTTGTCTGGAAGCTCTGCAATCTCTCTGCCCAATTCATCCCCCTCGGGGAAACCGACCACCAACCCCCGTCCCTTAACGGCAAGGGGAACGGCCTTCAAGTAATTGTGGTAAAGCGGCAGGCGCTCCTTCCGGACTACCTCTAAAATTTCCGGCCATAACTTCTTGACCTCTTCCAGGCCGACAAGTCCGCCTGCTTCGGGTTCCGGTTGTGTTGGCATATTCTGAACCGCTTCCTGTGAAGAAGGCGCAGGCTGATACGCAACCTTCGCCGGGACCGAACCCGGCCTTCCCTTCCGTTCTGCATGCAGGGGTGTACTGGATACACCGGCGTCCTTCTCCAAACCGGACGGATCCCGTTTTTTCAGTCCTGGTTCCATGGCTTTGCTGTTTGGCGCAGGTTCCCGGACCGGCCGCTCTCCATAAACAACCCCGTCCGCACCCAGCTTGCTTAGCTTCTCTTCCAAAGCGTTGAGTCTTGCGGTAAGAGAAGCCAAATCTTCCCCGCCGGCTTGCCGGCAGGCCTTGATCAGCGCCAGTTCCAGGGCAATACCGGGCAGGGTGCTCCACTTCATTTCCTGTTCTGCGGCAGCCATGATTTCAACTGACTTTACCAGTCTTTCTTCATTGAACTGCGCCATACAGGCTCTGAGCCCTGTGGTATCCCAGGCCTCTTGCGCATTTGAACCCGGCGCTATTTTTTCTAATAGAAGAGCTCTCAAGTAGGCCGCCATTTCCCTGGCAAAAAGGCGCAAGTCCTTCCCCTCGGCTGTTAGCTGGCCAGCCAGGCGGAGCGCCGCGCCCGCTTCACCGGCAGCCAGGTAACCCGCCATCTTGTTTAGGGCATCCACCCGCACGGTCCCCAGGAGGTTGTGAACGTCCTCTGCTGTTATGGTCAATGACCCGAAAGCCGCGGCCTGGTCCAGCAGACTGAGGGCATCCCGCAGCCCGCCCTCGGCGGCCCTGGCAATGAGGCGAAGCGCCTCATCCTCCACCTCCAGTTGTGCGCCGGCAGCTACTTCCTTAAGCCTCCCGATTATGCCGGCGGGAGTGATCCGTTTAAAATCAAAGCGCTGGCAGCGGGACAAAATAGTCAGCGGTATTTTATGCGGCTCGGTTGTGGCCAGGATCAGCACCGCATGACGGGGAGGCTCCTCCAGCGTCTTTAAGAGCGCGTTGAAGGCCTCGTTGGTGAGCATATGCACTTCATCAATGATGTAAACTCTGAAACGTCCGGTGCTTGGGGTGAACTGAACCTTCTCACGCAAGTCCCGGATTTCGTCGATACCCCGGTTGGAAGCCGCATCTATTTCAATAACGTCAACGGAAAACCCCTCCGTGACAGCAATGCAGTTGTCACAGCGATTGCAGGGCTCGGGACCCACCGGCTGCAGGCAGTTCAAGGCCTTGGCCAGCACCTTGGCGGTGGTCGTTTTACCGGTGCCCCTGGCGCCGCAAAAAAGATAGGCGTGTCCCACCCGCCCGGCCTCCACCGCGTTCTTAAGCGTACGGGTTATGTGATCCTGACCGATTATCGCGCCGAAGGCCTGGGGCCTCCATTCCCGGTACAATGCCCGATATGCCATCATCAAATTCCTTTCCAGTCCATCCACCCTGAGAATAATGTTCTGGGCTGTCTTTAAATGTGAGTGCGGATTAACATGAACATAGTTTTGCATTCAATATAAATTTGAGTGTATCGCAATGGTAAAGGTCATTGTTAACTGGTTCTCGAAAAGCCTCATGCGTAGTGGGCTTGGGGTTATCCTCCGCTCTCTTCGCAATTCTACATTTGTAAAACAAGAGCGTATGCCGACCGCATCGACAGACAGCCATCCGGTAGCTACGCGCTATTTAAGCTTTGACTTTTAAGCTACGCACGCGCTAAGGAACGCACCCAGGTGCAGGCTTATACTGCATTTCTTACCGGTCAGTCGTAGGGCGTAGGCTTATACTGACTTGTATCTGGGTCAGGCGTAGGGTGTAAGGTTATTAAAAAAGGTAGGGGGATGAGCCCCTGCTATTATTTTTTACGCCTTACGCCTTACGCCTTACGACCTACGGCTATTTTTTACCCCAAGCCCGCAAGTCAAGCCTTTTCGAGCGATATTCTTGAGACAGGTGAGGCAAATGTCGAGACAGATGCCTCCCATTGTATTTATTCTGCCTATATACTTCGTCGCTCAAACCCATTTCCCTGTTCGGTAATAATTATGTTTAAGCCCGGCCAAGCTAAACCAGGAGGTGTTTAAGGTTAGTGAGCCCGCACTTCAAAACGAGGCTCCCAAATACTACGGCCACGGCGCCGTTTACGTGAACAACAAAAAACACCGGGAAGAAGAACAGGAAGAAAATTTAGGGTATTAAAAAACCGCCTGCCAAGTTGGAGGCGGTTAATAAATGAAGGCCATGCACCTGCCTTCGAATATTAGCTTCCGGGCGGTACACCCGCAGGTGGCTCGGACCAGGCACTCTCGCGGCACCCGGGGTATTTCCCTTAGTGCTGCTTCCGTCAGGACCTGACACGGTTCAAGAAGCCCCGTCGCACGAGACCCAATCTTCAACGCTCCTTACGGCTGCCGGACCCCACAAGCTAAACCCTGGGGCGGGAATTCAACCCCGCTGCAGCGGATTGCGGGTACAGGGCACCGCTACCTCCCCGTCTAGCACGGCCAACTCTGTAAAGTTTGGGGACAGGCCTGCCGTTTTGTAAGCAAACAGCAGCTGTACTAAGAAGGTAAATTTATGGCGGAGAGAGTGAGATTCGAACTCACGAGACAGTTACCCGTCCACACGCTCTCCAGGCGTGCGCCTTCATCCACTCGGCCATCTCTCCGTGCACTACGTCTGATGCCGGGCCAAGCCCGAAAAGCTAGCCGCGCTTGCGCCCAATGTATTCATCTAAACCGCAAGCAACACTGCGGCGTAGATTATTATACATGTAAATGCGATTAAATGCAAGCGTTTTGGGACATGAGACGTGGGACGTGGGTATATCTGTATTTCTTTGGGGTCCGAATGAATCAACCATTATTTTTCAATCGCAAGCCGCAAAAAATTAGCGCCTACATTTTCCCTCTCCTGAAAATGCAGGTGTAAATTCATTCGCACAAAAGTTGCATTAGATGCCCAAGTGCGGCGCTGACGCGCCGTGTGCGATTGAAATGGCGCCTACATCGGCTGGTATTTTCATGATACGTGGCGCCGCGATAGCGGCGTGAGCAACTACCCTGAAAACATGCACAAAGCGCTTCCCATATGTAAGGTACAAATTCGCGCGACCCAATAGAAAAGTACTATGAAAATGACTAAGTAGAAGTCCATTAAGACTGCTTGGCAGATTGTCTATTCTATTCAGGCAAAGGCTGCTGCCGGTCATACTGCAGGATATCATTGATTCGTTTCATGGCGGGTGGGTGGCTGTAGCTGAACCACTCCACAAATGGCGCCGGGGCCACGTCTGAAAGGTTCCTGCCAGCCAGGTCCACCTGCAGGTGTACTGCTCCGGCCGGGTCGCCGGTCAGTTCCACCGCCATGCGGTCGGCCTCTTTTTCCATTCCCCTTGAAAAATAATTCTGGAGGGGATTGCCGGCAAAACCAACCAGCAAAAAGAACAACAGTATTACCGCCCAGGTGTGCGGCGGATAACGCAAGTACGGCGGCAGGGTCGCTCTCAGTGTCAAAAAGAGGACACCCCAGAGTACGATATTGCCGAGAATACCCCAGGTTAAACCTCGCGTTATATGACCCAGCCGCCAGTGCGCCATCTCGTGGGCCACCACCGCCTTCACCTCATCAGGCGGATAATCAGCCAGCAGGGTATCGTAAAGTACAATACGCCTGGTTTGCCCCACCCCGGCAAAATAGGCGTTGGCACGGATGGTGCGCCGGCTGGCGTCCATAATCAGCACTTGGTCCACCGGCAGCCGGGCTTTTTGCGACAGTTCCTGGACCATGGTTACCAGCTCCGGGTCCCCGGCCGGGACAAAACGGTTGAAAAGCGGCGATACCACCACCGGCCAGATCAAGGATTGAACTATCAACCAGGCTGAGACAAACGCAGCTCCGGCGACCCACCAAGTCCCCGGCCACCTTCCCATTGCCAGAAACAGCAAGACCACTCCCACTGCGGAAAGAGCCAGGTCCAGCCCCGCTCCCTTCAAGTAATCGAACCACCAGGAGCCAAGGCTCTGGGTGGAAAATCCCCAGTGCTGCTGCCAAAAATAACTGCTGGAAAGAGTAAATGGCAGGTCTAACAGGCGCAACAGCAGCCATAACACCACAAAGAACAGCAAAACGCCCCCCCAGTAACTTCCACCGGCAACCTGTTGAGCCCACCGGGACAGTGAGACAGCCCGGCCGCCAAAGACCAGCCAGATCAGAAAGACCGCCTGTACCAGGAAGCTGCCGGCAGACAACAGGTTTGGTATCCTGTTGTACTGGCGGCCGCGGGCTACCTGATCCGGGCTGAAGTACTGCAAAACCTCCGGATTTATGCGTCCGGGGAAGAGGGAGAACCAGAGGTATAAGAGGCTGAAGACCCCAGCCAGTAATATCAGTATAAGCCAGATATGATTAAATCGAGGCAGACTTCCACACCCCCAATTGGGTCGTAAGGTCGTAAGGCGCAAAAAAATATCTCATGACATTGTTCAAAAAACATGGCTACTCAAAAAAATACCCACAGGGAATGAATTATATCCATACGGCGTACGACCTACGACTATATATGTCTACACCTTATACTTTAGACCATATTTACCTGGGTCCTGCAACTTGAGCTGCCTGTGCCCAACGACTTGCAGCTTACAGCCGCTATGTACTATTAACTTTCACCGCCTTACTTATGATTATCCCATATTAAATTTAAAAGGAGAAGGCTCAGGCCTTCTCCCTTAGTAAAGCAACCATCCTTACAGCTTACTGTTCCCGCTTCCCAGTCTGAATACCGATCTTTTGAAGACGCTCTTCAAACCTGACTCATCAACGGAACGACTGTGATAGGTTACGCTCTAAATCCTCCTTGGCGCTTAAATACACAAATAACCTTTCTTTGGAATCCCTAAAAGCACTGATTTGAGACTGAAAAAACACTACCCTATAGACTGGTCTACTTCTTGCAACAAACACTCGAAAATACTCCGACGTCTTGCAATACAGTGCAACCTGAGTCACTGTAAGGATGGTGCTTAAATAAAGAATAGCATAAAAATCAGTTTTCTTCAAGGCTACTTACGAAAATTATCCTGCTGAATATATAAAAAAATTTTTGACATTGCCATCCCCATATCGACACTTCTCATATTTTTTCTCCACTACCATGTTAAAAATACGACAACAAGAGCGTTGCAAAGGGCCCCGCACATTGAAAATACCTGTTTTTTAGGCCTTGGAAATAGCCAAAGAAAATTCCCGGGGGATGACAGATCCCGACATGCTTCACTTTACCTTGGTAGTATACTAGATTCATGACGAAAGTCCAAGCCCCTCAATTCCCTCCTTCCACACGGATAGGATGGAGCCAAAGACATATTTGACCTTAGGTCAAAATCGTATAACACCTCATTAGAACACAAACAATGAAATAAGTCACTTAATTATCATCTAAGGAGGTAGACCCAGTTATGGCCCGTGTTTTGATAATGGAGGATGAACCTAATATTGCTTTTGTACTTAAGATTGCCATGAGCGAAGAGGGACATGAGGTCAGAACCTGCCAGGACGGCTTGTGCGGATTACAGCAACTGGAAAAAGGCCCCCTCCCCGACATCGTGCTTGTTGATCTCTGCATGCCCCGGGTAAGCGGCCGCGCTGTGGTGGAGACCATGCATAAAAATCAAAAGTTTCAAGAAATCCCGGTGGTAATTATGTCCGGCTCTATTCCTGATTCAAGAAACTTCCCACCTGCCAACAGCTACCGTACGTTAATCACCAAGCCCTTCGACCTGTTTAAGGTGGTGGAAATCGTTAATGAACTGACCACTTCACAATGCCTGGCCGTTAGTTGAGCAGGACGCAATAAGCAGGCTGTCTGCAGTAATTTCTTAATCAGCGGTTACGGTTAGGCCCATATTTTCCAGACCTTCCACCAACTGCCGGCCGACAGACGTGGCCAGCCTTAATTTAATTTTAGCCTGCTTATTTTCTTTGACGTGATATATGGTTTCTTTGACCCGCACCCCGGCGCTGCTGAGCAGTTGGTGCACATCTGCCAGCAGGCCCGGCCGGTCCATGGTCTCTATAATCAGGATGGTACCCGTCAGGTCGTATTCCCGGCACTTGACCATGGCGTCAAAGATATTGGTAATAGAGATAATGCCCGCCAAACGGTCCCCATCCAACACCGGAACGCTCCCAAGTTTGTGCTCCCTTAAGTACACGGCGGCTTCCTCAATAGTCGTGTCCGGCGTCAAAGCAAGGGGAAACCCGGACATAATCTCTGATACCTTTAATTTTTCAAGAAAATACCTGGTTTCAAAAACATTAAGCGAACTGACCGGTGACGGAGAAACTTTTAGAATTTGCTTTTCTGTCACCATGCCAACCAGCTTGTCCCCGGAGACAACAGGCAACTGTCTAATTTTTTTTGTTTCCATAATCTCCAGCGCTTCGGCAACAGAGCTGTCCATGCCGATTGTAATAGGCGCCGCCAACATATAATCACGTACAAACAAAGTCTAACCCCCAAACTACAAAAAAATCTTTTTAATCAATGCTCTTTTTTCTATATGTGTTTTAAAAATACTCTATGGTGACTTTTTTACCAATACTCAACAGCATTTCGGCCACATCTCTGACCGTCTGGTTTTTCATAACACAGGACAGAGGAAAGCCTGGATAATGCATGGCCTGGTTTACTGCCAGTCCGACAATGAAATGCACTTCATCAGCCTGCAAAAATTCGGAGACCAGCTGACTGGCGCCGTCCAGGGCCTGATTTACATCTCTTAACTTGACCCCTTTCTTTAAAAATTGCAACGCACAATAAAGTGTGATGGCGCCCTCGGTAACCAGATCTATCCCTTGCATGAAACCGGTGGGAGGCACTTCTTCCGAGCTGCCGGCCAGGTTGACCTCCACTTTTTTACCCGTTATACGGCTGACTATCTTACTGGTGGTCCCGCCGCATACCACCTTTTTACCACCTGCTGCCAGAAGCTTCGCAATCGCTTTGCGATCATCGGCAGGATTGCGCGGAGGACCGACAAGCGCTGTAACAGTGCGCAATTTTCTATACTTGACAGCCACCACGCTTACGTCGTCACCCGGTTTGCCCCCATAGAGCTCATTGCACTTTTTTATAACCTCAAGGGCCAAATCAGCCGCGTCATAACCCTTCGCGGCCAGGTCCTTAATGTGCTTGCCGACCTCCAGTTCGCCCCAACCGAGGTTCAACACCCCCCCCAGGCCGGCGTGGAGCACGCCGTCGCTGATCAGGACCAGCCAGTTGCCTTCCTCCAGCTTAAAGCGGGCTTCAGCTATTTCTTTATCACCTATCCTGCGCCGGTCTCTGTTAAGGTAGTAAAGAGAACCTTTCTTTCCCAAGTAAGCGTGCGGGTTGTCAAACTCAGCCAGGTAAGCCTGCCCGTTATTGTCGATCTGCAGGATTGAAAAGGTGCTATAGGCCAGTTTCCTGACCTTGCACATCGGCAGGGTTACAGCAATTGTTTCCAAAACCTCATCTACACTGCACCCCATCTTCAGCATCGTGGCAGCAGTTTTTGCCGTAATCCTGGAAAGAATATTGGCTTTCACACCGCTTCCCAGGCCGTCGGCAAGTACAATAACCGTTACATCATCCGAGCGGAGTGTCTCAACGGAATCCCCGCAGAGCTCCTCCCCTTTTTTATTCAACTGGGAGTACCCTATATCCAGATAGAAGGACACTTGTTACTCCTTCCTTTCCTTTTCCTCAACGCCGTCTTCTTTCATGAGGTTAATTAACTGATTGAGTTGGACCTTGGTCTCGGCTGTGGTTTCACCTAAAAGACCGGCGATAACCTGGGCCACGGTCATTTGTTTTTTGATTACCTCCCGTGCCCTTTGGATCGTTTGGGTTTTTACCAACTGCAGTTCTTTCTGTTTCCTCAATTCAGCTGTAATATCTGTAAATATGCCTACGGCCCTGTTGCCCAGCGGGAAAATGATCTGCCTGGTAACCATTTTGTTGCTTAAATAGCAAATTGAAGATTTTACTATGGTCATTTCTTTAAAAACTCGTATGAATTCCGAAGGATCAATCAATTTATCGAGTTTCTGACCAATGACGCTGCCGGCGCAGTCAAATATTTTTTCAGCAGCAGGGTTGATCTCCTGGATGGTGAGGTCCTCACCAACAATAATCACCCCGTCGGAGAGGGCGTGTAAAACCATATTGGAAAGGGATTCCGCCCTTTTTCTCATAAAAGGTATGCACATCTGTGGTTCAGCCTTGCCCTGATATACTGCTATAGCCTTTTCCCGGCAGGTGTCAAAACCGCAGGCGCCGCAATTCAATTCATCCCCGGGCTCAAACTTATCTGACATGGCCAGAATATCTTTTATTTGTCCCTCGTCCGGAACGGGCAGGTTCACTTTTCTGTCCCGGTATTTCCGGTACAAGAGGTCCGCCGGCATGGAAAGTTTTTCCATCCTATGGTTTAGTGGCTGTTCCCACTGCACGTTATAGCTGTAGTAGTCCATCAGTTTTATTCTTTTCAAATAAATATCGTCGGCAGAAGCCGCACAGGGACCGCCCAGGCAGCCCCCGCTGCAGGCCAGAAGCTCAGTAAAACCAGGCCTTTGTTCTATTGTCGCGGGGGTAAAATTTTTAAAAAGAGTAGTGCAGTTGTCCAGACCGGACACAGCCTGAACGCCTCTATCTATAATGTCGGTGCTCATGTAGCTGGCCAGGAGCTGCCCGCCCTCAACGGGAAACAAGCGGGCGGGACCGGGTGTATACCCGTCGAAACCTGCTTTTGGGATTTCTTTCAAATCAACGTTTTCCTCTTTGATCCAGTCCCATACCTCATTAAAGCCCAGGACGTAATCAACCGCATCCCTGACTTCCTCAGACATTGCTTCCCCTATTTTAGCAATGCACGGCCCGATGAAAACCACAGTACAGCCGGGGAACCGGGTTTTCAGATACCGCCCGTGAGCAACCATGGGAGATACCAGCGGGGATAGATATGGAATAAGGTGCGGATAGTATTGCTCAACCAGGTTTACCACGACAGGGCAGGCACTGGAGATAACCGGGCCCGGAGCATTTAACTGCCGGTGCTCAAGCGCAATCAGCTCGGCTCCGACAGCTGTTTGCCCGACATAGGAAAACCCCAGACGTCTGAGCAGTGAAGGAAAAAGGCCGGGATCATCCAGCGGTATGGCAGATGGAAAGGAAGGAGCGACACTGGCAACGACCATGCCGGACTCACTGTTCAGCAGTTCCTTGACTTTCTCAAGTAAACTTACGACAACCTTGGCCTTTTGCGGACAAATTGATGTACACAGGCCGTCATGGATGCAGCTTTCATCTAAAACCTTGACATGTACCTGGGATTCATCCTGATTGCTTTTAATGGAAATAGCCTTAACCGGGCAGTGACGCACACATTTGTAACAGTCACGGCACTTGGCGTCGTTAGTTTTAATTAAGTTCATGTTTTCTCCACCCCGTATAATACTGCAAAAACTTCCTTTTCAAATAGTCCGGTAACATTATCGATTGATACCCCTGTGAAAATCTTATCACCAATCATTACGGTAGAGCCTTCATTGCAGCGTTCCAAACAGAAATTACCCTTGAGTGTAACCAGGTCTTCAAGCTTATAATGTTTAATTAACTGCTCTATTTCTGCTATAACTTTTTTTGAACCGCGCAGAAAACAGGAACTACCGACACAAACCTGTATGGTAAGCATCAAATCACCCCGCAATCTATTAAATCATCGTTAATCGACAGAAATTAATTGCTCATTACTTGCAGATGACTTAAAATTGTGCTTTTTTATCACTTGTATATTTTCAGGATAAAAACACTAGATTTTGATTAAATAAATACTGGTAAATACTATGGACTATAATATCAGTTTACCACAGTAAAGTTCATCCTTGTACAAAAAAGATCAAAAGATTTTGCCGTTAATTTTTGAGAAGGAAGGAACGGTTTGTGTTGCTTCAGGAGCTGGAAATAAATACTCCAGTTGGTTTCGTACCCCGCTTCAGGACAAGCTATTGTTCTTTGACAGGATCAAAATAAAGAATTTTTTTCTTTCAAGTTATTTGGGGCATAGAGCCCTTGCGGGCCGGCATACTGCTGATACCCTTTGCGGCAGCGATGATGATTATCGCTCCCGTGAGCGGTTTTTTATCCGACCGTTATGGTTCACGGGAACTCAGCTCACTTGGCCTGGCAGTGTCCGCCCTGGGTCTTTGGGGCCTCACCAGGCTTCAGGCAAACACCACCATGGGCGAGGTCATCATCTGGCTCATCGTTATGGGTTTGGGCTCGGGCTTCTTCTTTTCACCGAATACCAACGCGATTATGGGAGCTGTGGCCCCGGAAAGACGCGGCATCGCAGCAGGCACCCGTACCATGATGAATAACGCCGGAGCTGTAGTCAGTATCGCGCTGGGCCTGGCTATGACCGCCTCCAGCATGTCCCCGGAAGCTTTGCGCGGGCTTTTTGCCGGAACTCATGTTGATATGCAGGGGATAGTAACCGCTGAATTTATTCTCGGGCTGCACCGGACCTTCTGGGTATCCTTTATTATCAGCGTAATCGCAACCATAGTAGCACTCATGCGGGGCTCCCATAACCTCTATACGGAAAAGGCCGGTTCTTAAGCTCGAAAACAAAACTATAACCCTTTCGGCATACCATAAAAAAAAGAGAAGTCCTCCATATGGAGGATAATTAATAAATAATATAAGTAGGAACCGTTCTTTCATCCACTAGAGGTCATATTAAATAAGTCTTGGCATATTCCAGCCATTGAGCCCAAAGAAGATCTCCTCCGGCGGGATTTTAAGGTCGTCAAATACCAGAGGCTCGATATTTTGTCCCAGCAGTTTATCATTATCATCCGCCTGCTGCAGCAAAGCACACCATTGGTATTCAACTCCATCAGGTGACACCAAATCAAAAGATCTGCCATACCAATAAGTGTCTGCGAAAATATTATCATTATGATCCAAACCTATCCAAGCTATTTTAGGCATAAAAGCCTGTAAGTACGCAATACAACATTTATTATAATATCCCATCATGTTGTCTGGTACGGGAGCATTGGGATCACTATTGTCGCCATCTTTAATAATTTCACTTACATCCCACACACCGGAACGTGTAAGCATACCGCTTAAAGCAAGCGCTCCCAGTTCAGACGTGGACTGGTATTGATACTGACTGATCAGGTCAAGTGTAGACGCAAAAACAGGACCTAAAGTCTTCTCTAAATCAGCATATACAATGGAAATGGTAAAGTGCTGGTCATTTATTTTCACATCCCAGCCTTGTTCCATTGACGCAAAGAGAGACAGTAAAATTCCCACACCACCGGCTGCTGCGGCAATTACACCTGCCGGCAAGGCGACAGCGCTCAGCACGGCAGCTACACCCGTAGCCACAGAGCCCACCTCTCCGAAAACTGCGCCTGCTATGGTTAACCCGTTTACCAGGCCCGCCTGCTTTTGAATTGGGGTGGCCGTGCTGGGAATCTGCAAATAGTTGCTGACATAGTTTAAAGCATGCTGGCTTACTCCGTCTCTAAGATCGGTAAGGTCTGTCATACCTTGCCACAGGCTTATATTGCTCACAAGGTTATATAGCTCAAACCATATCTCATCCTGAACAGCATCCCAGGCTGCTTGATTAAACCCTTCAGGCATTGCAACTTCCATAACCGCGCTAAGATAGGCTGCTGCCTGCGCGGCAGAAGTATTTGGGTACCTTGCGCGTATGTCATAAACTTCTGATGGGGCAGGATTACCATAGCCTTCAATCAATTGTTTACTTATGATATTGTAAGCCGACAACTCATCACCCGTATATGACGGGAACGGCAAGGACGGTTGGTCAAGTACCCCTATGCCCAGTCTCCTGTAAAAAAATTTCCCGGAGCTCTCATGAAACTGAAATAATATATTTGTCGCAGTTAGCGGAAGAGCAATCCTATCTTCATAGGCCGGCACCTCATCATTTCCTGACGGATTGACACTGAAAGGATCATACCACTTTATTTCACCTGTCGGGGTGCCGTCAGGTCCGTCAAGCAATAACAACTTTCCGTCTTTTTTTATCCATAATGCGCCGTCAGGAGTAGCATAAGCTTTATCATAATAATTAAATCCAGTCTCATAAATTATGGTAGTATCTTGTGGGGTTTCAACATTAGCCCGGTAAAGCGTTCCCTGCTTATCATAGGTAATATAATAGTATTGAGGATTATCGTTATCACCATTCCATGTAACTGCAGCAAGGGTGTTAACCGTCTGAAAACACTTGTTCCAGTTTTTAATATCAGCTACATCGGCGCAATATATATAGTTTTCCAGGGTACTAATCCACACCTTGCCATTTTGCGTCCAAACCCCCAAAATATTATCCGAGGGAGTTTTAACATTTACAAAACTCCCCGTATTGAAATCCACTTGGACCAAAGGACCCGGTTCACGGATCACATTGTTTATAAAAAATACTCCGGATGTCGAATATGCAGACATTAAACCGACAGATATTCCATCAGGTATCTTAAGACTTCTTTTTTTCTGCAAACTGTAATCAAGCATGTACAACTCTGGATAATAAATCATAAAGATTGAAATATTACCGTTTGAAGGGTCCTGGGGAGATACGCATGCGTTGTTAAAGAATCCGTCAACAGGTATACTTACCTCTACTAAAGCCGACTTAATAATACGATCCCGTGTCAGTTTGAGCCAAGGCCTACACTTAAAACTATCCGGCAACGAAGGGATAGCTTTCACCCTATTGCTTTCTTCCGTACATTCGCTAACCATTGAATCACCTCCTGAAGATTAGTATGCAAATTCCACATGAATAGCCTAAACCGTCATTGCAATCAACAACTTTAGTCCTTGAGATTAATATTTTTCCATTGTTTAAATTAAATTCTTTGTGCATCATTAATTCCCTTTTGGGGTTATTCAATAACTTTTCGACAATATTTAATATTATCAGACATAAAAGCCTGGGCTTTAACTCTCCCCAACCATTTCTGAAAAATGGCAAAACAAGGCCTTTCAACTTTACAAAACCCTGATAGACTATGATCATTTCTAAAATACAAACGGGACTTCGTCAAAATCGATCTTTCTCACAATTAATTTAATCCCAGTTAGAATGCTATTAAATATTCAGCGGTTTCATTGTTCCCGTTCAGCCCCCCCGCTGTTAACATTCCATACCACCCTCAGCCTTGACCGTTATATAACCAAGCGCCAATGGATTTTTAATTACTACGAGGCAGTTGCAAAATAAGGAGACGGTAGTGTCGGATAAACTCTGAAAACATGGTGATAAACTGCTTCCGTTTTTTCGTTAACATCATCTTCACTAAAGCTTTCCACCGGCAGTCCAGTTTCTTCGTTCCAGAGAAAGTCTTGAATTGTGATGCGAATGGCGTCGCGAGTGGCCTCTTTCTCCCGCCAGCGCTCAACCTTCAACTTCTCCGCCTTTAGGGTTTGTAGAAGCTCCATTGCTACCTGCTTAATCCGCTTAATATCACCAGGAGAAAGCTCCGGTTTTTTCAGGAGATCGAAAATCGCCAGGCTTTCTTCATCCAGTCCCTCCCGCATGGCTCGTTTTTCCTCCGTATCAAGGTCCTGAACGAATTTGAGAAGGGACTCAAAGGTCTTTTCGATGGTCGGACGGTCCTTTTCGAGGTTGTATTCAGCCACAATATCTTCGTAGTGCTTTTGAAAGTCGGTGCGCAGCGGGTTCTGAGCAAGCAACCGCTGCAGCCTTTGCTCAATAATTTGCTTTAAGTTCTGAACCGTGGTTTTCTTGGCCGGGCTCCGTGCAAACTCTTTGTGAAGAAGTTCAAAATCGATGCCGGCAATATTATAAGGACCAGTTTTGTCTACAATGCGGTCCGCTGTTGTCAATATGGCTTGATCCACCACTCCATGGAGACGCATAATAATATCGCTGACATCCACCTCCTCCCGATCCTTCTGCAGGCTTCGATAGACGATGTTGACCGCATCATATGCTTTCCTGTGCGCGTTAACCCCTTTAATGTTGAGGCAGGCCTTGAATTTCTTGAAAACCTCGCGGCACATCACCTCAAAGCGCTTGCGTGTCTCATCATTTTCGTTAGCCGCCTCCTTTGCGGCGAGGATCGCGGCATTGCGGCCAAAGCCGGTTCTGGTGATAATGTCGTCCAGTGAAGCGTTCCGGCCTTTTAAAAATGCACGTACAAACGAGATAGCCTCAGCCAGATCGTCAAGTAATTCATGCGCGGGTTTGGCCGGAGTAGTTTTTCCCCCGCCACCAATGCGCCCGCCGTCCCCCTGGCCAGCGAAGGTCGCCAGGGCCTTACGAAGGTTCTTCAGGATACCGCAGTAATCGACAATCAGACCGTTGTTCTTGCCTTCATTAACCCGGTTGGCACGGGCAATGGCCTGCATCAGGGTGTGCGCCTTCAGCGGTTTGTCCAGGTAGAGCGTGGAGAGGCTGGGCACGTCAAAGCCGGTGAGCCACATGGCGCACACAATAGCAATACGGAAGGGATGCTCCTCCTTCTTGAATGCCGACTCGACATCAAGCCGCTTACCGTCGACGGTTGCGAAACCGTTTTTAATCAGCTTGCGGTGTGGGGTGATGTCCAAACCCCAATTCCGGAATTTATCAACCTCTCCCTGCTCCTCACTGACCACCACGGCCATTTGCGTCTCCTTCATCCAGGCGACCTGCCGACGGCGATATACTTCCTCCTGCTCATCGCCTGCTTCAGTTATTTTTGACTCCAGTTTAGCGATGCGAGCTTGCCAGTATTTTTCGATCAGGTTAAACATACGTACACAAGTTATCTTGTCGATACACACCAGCATCGCTTTGCCTGTCTCCCAGGCAGTTGAGTAATGTTCCACCAGATCACGGGCTACTTGATCCAGCCTTTTCCCTGCCGTGATAATGTGATAATCCCGCTTTAGCTCCTTTTCCAAACGTTGCTGGACGTCAATGCCACCAGTCTCCAATTCCTCCAGTTTCTCGGCAATACGTTCGTTGATTTCTTTGGTGGCAATGCCCAGTTTGTCCCCCCGGGCATCATAATAGAGCGGTACGGTGGCCTTGTCCTCCACGGCTCGCTGAAAATCATAGGTTGAAATATAGCCGCCGAATATCCGTCGGGTGATCTCGTCGTCCTTGAACAGCGGCGTACCGGTAAAACCGATATAGCTTGCGTTGGGCAGGGCGTTACGCATGTTGAGCGCCAGGCGTCCGTACTGCGTGCGGTGCGCCTCATCTGTGATTACAATAATATCGTCCCGCTGCGAGTAGCCCTCCTCCGGGTCCACATCTTGGTTAAATTTCTGAATCAGTGAAAAAACGTAGGCCTTGTGCTGGCCGAGCAGTTCTTTCAAATTCCCGCCGCCGGAAGCCCGGCAGGGATCACGGTCGTTGTCCGCCAGCCCGCACCCGGCAAAAGTCTTGTATATCTGCGTATCGAGGTCATCACGATCAGTGAGGATCAGGAAGGTGAAGTTACCGCCCAGCTTGCGGTGCGCCTTGCGGGTGAAAAAGACCATGGAATAACTCTTACCGGCCCCCTGGGTATGCCAGAACACCCCCAGCTTGCCCTGTCGCGCCTCCCTGTCCGCCACCGCTTCCATAGCTCGGTTAACACCGAGAAACTGGTGGTTCTGCGCCAGGATCTTGACCGGCGCCCCCGTGGATTCATCAAACACGATGAAGTTCTCAAACAGGTCCATAAAATTGCGCTTGTCGCAGACACCTTTCAACACAGTTTCCATATCCACCACGCCGACCTGCTCTTCCTCCAGTCGTTTCCATTCGTGAAAGTGCTCATAACGGCTGGAGAACGACCCGATTTTCGCCTCCACCCCGTTGGCCAGTATGATCAGGGCATTGTGGTGGAACAGGTGCGGAACAGTGTCCTTATAGTCGGCCAGGTTCTTCTCGTAAGCGGCGCGGATGTCTTTGTTTACGTTTTTCAGCTCCATGAACAACAGCGGAATGCCGTTGACGAAACCGACGATGTCCGCCCGGCGGCGGTAGAGATCGCCCCGCACCCACAGCTCGCGCACGCAGAGGAAGTGGTTCTTCTCGGGTTCATCAAAGTTAAAGACCCGCAGCCGTTCTTTTTTCAACTCGCCCTTTTTATTGCGGTAGGCAACCTGCACACCGTCTTTAAGCAGGGCATATTTCTCCCGGTTGGTGGCCAGCGTGGTCTGGATGGCGCTGTATTCCACTATCTGCCGTACCGCGTCACGATAGGCGTCCTCCGGTAAGCCGGGGTTTAACTCCTCCAGGGCTGCCCGCAGGTAGCGCGTCAGCGCCACCTCTCGGTCCGACGCCCGGCCCAGCAAGCCATCAGGCCCGTAGGTCTCGGTGTTGTAGGCATAGACCGACTCCCAGCCAAGCTCGTCGTGCAGATAATCGGCGGTTGTCTGCTGGACCAGAGTGTCCTCGTTTAAGTAACTCATACGGCAATCTCTCCGTTCATTAGACGTGGGAGCAGGAGGTCGCGAGACTTCTTCAAATTTTGGTTTACTAAATTCAAGTTACAAATGATATTGAATGTGGCTTCAACATAGGATTCAAATAAATCCAAAATTCTACTTTGTGGCAAAATAAAATCTAGCTCGCCGACTTTTACTGGGCTAAGATTCTGCTGTGCAACACCATAGGCTAGGTTTTCTAAATTTCTCTGCATGCCCTCATTGTTAAATGTCCAATAAACATAACACTTGGGAATATTTTTCCTGGGGCTTATTTTCGCTACTCGTTGGTTAAGTAGGAAGTTCTCACCGAAAATAATACACACTCTACCTATGTTGCCAGTAAGGGACAGTAGAATATCACCCGTACAGAGATGACAATGTTCTTTCATACTCTCAGGTATTTCATCTATGTACGCGCTACAATCTGGGATAAATTGGGCATTGTGAACATTTTTAATCGTTACTATTCCGTATTTGCCACTTTCCTGGTAAATCTGACTTTTGAATGCAAAACCACCGAGTAAATCAAAATAATCTTTTATCTTAGCCTTCTCCCACCCATCAGGAACACCATTATTAATCTTGACATGCTCATGGCCAGGGAAGCGAAAGTGGACAAACCACTCCTTATAAAGCAGCCGTACTGCATGTTCCAGAAGATCAATACGTCGCCGGTTTTTCTCGATCAGTTCATCGTAGGCAGAGAGAACATCTGCTATCTCTATTTGGCGTCTAATATTAATATCCGGTATCTGGATACCCCCAATGATTGAGGTATTCAGATTAAGCATGGTAGTACCAATGGCATTACGCTCCAACCATTCAACCACGTGGCGCAGTCCCAAATAGTAAAAAAAGAACCGTGGTGATAGCACTTCCCTGGGTAACTCAATTTTTATACAGCCCGTACCACACAAAAAACCTTCCTGGTCTGCTTCAATGTAAGCGCATTTGCTGATTTCTCCCCTTCGAGGAAAAACAATGGATCCCTGCTTCAAACAGTGTCTAGATAGCTCTTGTGCTTTACGCTCCGGAATCCTAGCCACTGTATTTTCATCAATCCGGCCATTTTTGATGTCCTTAGGCATTACAACCGGAATACCTTCTTGCGAATAATCATATTGATGAAGTTGGGAGCCAAACGGACCAGTTTGAATTAGCCCACCATATTTATTTATAATTGAGCCTAAACTGTATGTTTTCATCTATAACCCCAACTCTCATGAAAGTATTTTTCCGGCTGACGTTGCTGGAGGAAGAATATTTATGGCCAACCTCTTTAAGTTGCATATCAATGTTCATTCTTTACCAGGTTTCCTTTTCCCTGACTCAAGCTTTTTCATCTCTTCTATAGCCTTTTTGAAGTGGCTCTCAACTGGCGAAGGCTTATTCGCCTGTAGTGCTCGATAATTTTCATATTCTGCACGGGCCTTGGCCACGGCTGCTTTGTGACTGATTTGCCCAGCATGAGTCAGGATATCTCGTTCGCTAATACGTAAAAAGTCGTCCAGCTTGGCGATCCAGTCCCTCATATGCATGGGTTTGCGGTTAAGTGCCTGGAACTCGGCAAAGTCAAGGTATATTGTGACAATACGGTTCAAGGCATCAATCTCATCGTGATTAAGGTAGTTTTTAGCAAACTCAATATCGGCAGCCGATGGTTTGGAACCGGTCCATGTAGTCAACCCCATATTGGGTTTGGTTGCATCTGCACGAGAGGCAACTATCTCAGCAGCCGTATGCCCATGTGCCGCCCAGTGCATCTTGTTTTGCACCACGGCGAAGAATTCCCGTGATAGGTCGGTGTTAGGATCGTAATCGATACTTGTAGCATAGATGTCGAGCACCTTCCGCCAGAAAACCTTCTCTGATGAACGGATGTCCCGGATACGTGATAACAGTTCATCAAAATAATTGCCGCCACCGGCCTGTTTTAGCCGCTGATCGTCCATCGTAAAACCTTTTATGATGTATTCCCGCAGGAGGTTCGTGGCCCACATGCGAAACTGGGTGCCCCGGTGAGACCTGACGCGATAGCCAACAGAAATAATTACGTCAAGATTGTAATAATCCACCTGGTAGGTTTTTCTGTCAGCCGCAGTTGTTGCATATTTTGCAACAACTGCTCCGGGCTCCAATTCCCCTTCTTCGAAAACATTGCGTATATGTCTGGAAATGACCGACTTGTCCCGTTGAAACAGCTCCGCCATCTGTTTAAGAGAGAGCCAAACACTTTCATTCGATAGACGCACCTCGACACGTGTTTGCCCGTCTTCAGTCTGGTAAAAAAGTATTTCCGAATTAAATTGCGCCGGGTATTCACTCATATCCCCAACTCCTTAAAATTCCTGGCTATCTTCGAGGCCAGTTCCACCGCCTCGGTGTTGAGTCCTTCCAACTCCATGTGGATTTCACGGAGGGCTTCCTCGAAGTCGAAGCCCTCATCCTCTTCCTCGGGAGAGACCCCGACATAGCGGCCAGGTGTCAGGCTCCAGTCATTAGCTTCCAAATCAGCCTTGTCCACCAGCTTTACCAGACCTTCGACATCCCTCAATACGCCATCGGGGAAGCGTACGGTGAGCCAGACAGCCTGTTTGTGAAAATAACGTACAGCTTTTAGCTGATCTATCGCGGTCTGCCGGGCAGTGTCAGCCGCCTTGCGGGCTTTGGTAATATCACGGCTCACCCAGAGGTCACTATCCTTTGCAGCAAGCTCGTTCTCGCATACGTCAACCAGGCGGACAGCAAGCTTGTAGAGCAGGTCAGCCTGCCTGACCAGGTCACGGCTGGCTTCCGAAAGCGGGGCGAGGAGCCCGGTAGCTTCATTTAATGCCTCGTTGGAGTGCTGCTGTTTCTCCCATTTTGCCGCTTCCTCATCCGCCTTCTGGCAAAAGGCCTCCACATCCAAGGTGAAGGTTTGGCTTGCAGCCTCCAACTGCCCCAGCGTTTCCGCGTGAGCCTCATCACCGGTCAAAGTATCAAGGAAAGGCTGCATGGCCTTTTTCAGCAAGCCAAGCGCGGTTATATAGCCAGCCAGCAGGTTTACCTCCTGGTCAGCTTCACCCTTTTGTCTGAAACAGGCGCGTGCTTCCGCAAGTGCCTGTCCCAGGTAGCGTGCTATCAGTTCAATGAAACGTTCTCCTTGGCCGCGATAGAGCCAGACGATTGCAAGAATGTTCTGGAGCTGTTCGGGGCTGAAGTCATAAATTTTTCGCGTCACCTTGCGATAGATATTGCGCGCGTCGAGCATGAGCACCTTGTCGCGATAATCCTCCGGCTTGGCCCGGTTGAGGAACCACAGTTCACAGGGAACGGTACGGGTGTAAAAAAAATTAGAGCGAATGGCGATCATGAGGTCCACCGCCCCGGTCTCGATCAGCTTGCGGCGCACCTTGGCCTCGTCCCGGCCAGCGCTGGAAGCCTGAGAGGACATAACGAAACCGGCACGGCCTGACTTATTCAGGTAACTGTAGAAATAGCTGATCCAAAGGTAATTGCCGTTGGAAACCTTACCGCCCTTGTTGACACCAGGCAAGCCTAAGGGCAAGCGCGGGTCGCGTTTTATTTTATCGGCGTCCACCTCGTCCACGTTGAAGGGCGGATTGGCCATGACAAAGTCTGCCTTGCCTACCAGTTCATGCGGGTCTTCATAGTAAGTGATGGCTTTTTGAATGTCACCCTCCAGTCCGTGCACAGACAGGTTCATCTTGGCCAAGCGGATTGTGGTGGGATTTTTCTCCATGCCATAGAAAGTGAGGCGTTCTGTGGGATTGGCCTGAAGGCGCTCCACAAAATGGGCGCTCTGTACGAACATACCGCCGGAACCGCAGGCAGGGTCAAGGATGACACCCCGTTCCGGCTCCAGCACATTGGCAATAAGCGAGACCAGTGACACCGGCGTGAAGAACTCTCCGCCGTCGTGAGCCTTCAGGTCGGCAAACTGGGTGAGGAAATATTCGTAGATGCGTCCGAAGATGTCGCCGGAGGCTTGCTTTAATTCTTCCGGGTTCAGAGTACGCAGGAGCTGCCCGAGCACAGCATTGTCCAGTTCCTGGTATTCCGTCTTGGGAAGGGCACCACGCAATGTTTCATAATCAGCCTCAATCGACTCCATCGCGTCAATAATAGCCTTGGCCCGGTCATCGCTGTCCTTAAGCGCCACCAGGTAGTCAAACTGTGCTTTTTCCCGCAGGAAAATCGCGCTCTTCTGCGAGAAATCCTCTTTAGTCAGTTCACGTGTCTTACCGCCGCGCTGCGGTAAGGAAGCGACGATATCATCCCGGACGTTAAGGTAACGGCTGTACGCGTGCCGTAAAAAGATCAAACCCATGACGGGCATGAAATACTCGTTGCTGGCATAGTTGGAGTTTGCCCGCAGCGTATCCGCCGCGTTCCAGAGTCGCTTTTCAATTGCTTCGATGTTTTCCAGTTGTGACATTAAGAGTCTCCTCTAAGATATGTAAGTATTTAATTCTATTTCGTTGCAGCATTATACTATTAACTTAAAATATTGAATTAGGCAGAGTGTTCCCAATAACTATCCAAAAGCGGTTAAATTCCTTCAACTTTCAGCTGGTCATCCTCATCTTGCACATATAGTAATTATATATGAATTATTAACAATTTACCATTATTCTGTTCAGACTATAGCAAAAGACAAAAAATCAAAGGAGTTATCGTTTAAATGATGATAACTCCTTTGTCTTCACAGCAGCTTAAGGGGGTTCTACTAAACTCGCATACTGTATTTCTTTGGGGCCATGTGGCGAATGAATTCACACCCACATTTTTTTGGGTTCTGGAAGCTTATTTTTAATTAGACTTGCGTTTTTAAGGGAACCTTTCAGCTCAAGTTATCAGCTAGAAGCATCTCTATCGAGATTCTAGCAGCTTATAGCTCTAGTAAGAACGGCTGCCAAACCTGCTTTTCCCTCTCGGCGAGGAATGCCCGCTATTTCGGGCAGGACCTTTTTTACCGCTTGCATTTCTGGAGTACCCTCTCTTCCCGGGGGACAGGTATTTATCCTGCCTCATCCTGAGCGGCCGCTCCTCGGTCAGGGTGACAGGGGTGCGGTCGGTTTCTTTGGTCAGCACCTTTAATGCCGCTGAAAGAAGGGTGACCGCGTCATTATCCTCCAGCAGACCCTCGGCCAGAGTCTTGTAGTTGCCCGCATCCCCATTTTCCACAGCCTGCAGCAGCTGATCCACCGCCAGGCGCTGTTGTCCTTCAATGACCTCTTTAATCGTGGGAACAGGCATGCGCGCTATTTTCTTTCTGGTCATGTTCTCAATGACTCTTAGTTGATAAATCTCCCTGGGCGTGACAAAAGTAATGGCCACACCTGGTTTACCGGCGCGGCCGGTGCGTCCGATGCGGTGGACATAACTTTCCGGATCCTGCGGGACGTCAAAGTTATAGATGTGAGTCACATCGCTGATATCCAGACCTCTAGCAGCAACATCAGTGGCCACCAGCACCTCAATAGTACCTTCCTTAAACCGCCTCATCACCAGGTCCCGCTTGGACTGGGCCAGATCGCCGTGGAGCGCTTCGGCTGAATAACCGCGTTTGGTTAGAGCATCAAAAAGCTCATCCACCCGGCGCTTGGTGCGGCCGAAGACAATGGACCGGTCGGGAGACTGGATGTCCAGCAGGCGACAGAAAACATCAAACTTTTGTCTTTCTTCGACTTCAATATAGCTTTGCTCGGTGTTTGCAACGGTAACCTGCTTGCCTTCTATCCTGATCACTTCCGGGTTCCTCATGAACCGCCGGGCCAGCGCCTGGATCGGACCGGGCATAGTCGCAGAAAAGAGCAATGTCTGGCGCTCCTCAGGCACTTCTGTGAGGATGGTCTCAATATCCTCGACAAAGCCCATATTGAGCATCTCGTCCGCCTCGTCCAAAACTACTATCCTGACCTGGTTCAAACGGACTGTCTTTCTCCTCATGTGGTCCATCAGACGGCCAGGGGTGGCCACGATAATGTGGGGCCTGTTCTTGAGCGCCCTGATCTGGCGGGTGATATCCTGACCGCCGTAGATCGGCAGCGCACGGATACCCTTGAACTGCCCGATCTTATTTAATTCCTCGGCCACCTGGATGGCCAGCTCACGGGTGGGGGTTAAAACAACACCCTGGATTTGCTCATGGTCGACATCGAAGAACTCAACCATAGGTATACCAAAGGCTGCCGTTTTACCGGTCCCGGTGTGAGCCTGACCAATCAGGTCCTGCCCGCTTAGAGCCACGGGGATAGCCCTCTCCTGGATGGGGGTCGCTTCTTCGAAACCCATATTATTAATGGACCGGATCACCGGTCCGGTCAAACCAAACTCATTAAATGCAGCCAATCTTTTTTCTTCCCCTTTTGTCTGTAATTGAATTTTAATTATGCTCATTTATAATTGCACAACAACTTACTGCTGGCCCGGTGTTAGCCAGTAGTATCCGCCAATTAGCTTCGCTGATTAGAACCGGCTTTTTAAGATATTTTTAAGATATACTTATAGCATACCCATTTTCATTTTCATTTTTTCCTTTCCTGTATAACCTTAATTAATAACCATGCTAAAAAGCAAAGGGGTTATCGCTGTTCAAAGCCGATAACCCCTTAAATGTCATAGCTTTTGGCGGAGAAACGATTAGAACCGATCAAGACGAAACATATTGTACATCATTTTCATTTTTAGTGCAATATCAAAACAATAAATTCGCGCACCCGGTAAACTGTGGTCTTGCATCAGCGGATCATGTTCGGTTCTTATAATCATATGAGCATATTCGTTTTACCTCATCTCAGAAAATAGTTATTCCCTTCTCAGCGCCTCGATGGGGTTCAACTTAGCCGCCTTGTTGGCGGGCAAAATTCCGAACACCACACCGATAGCAGCAGAGAACGCAAAAGCCAATAGCGCCGTCCACCAGGATACCAGGGGCGGCCACTTGGCCAACTTGGCAATCAGGTAAGCTCCACCGGTACCCAAAGCCATGCCGGTAATGCCGCCCAAAAGGCAAAGAACCACCGCTTCGATCAGGAACTGGACCAGAATATCCCTGCGCCTGGCACCCAGGGCCATGCGCAGGCCAATCTCCCTGGTCCGCTCGGTCACCGACACCAGCATAATATTCATCACACCAATCCCGCCCACAAAGAGGGATATCCCAGCGATAGCTCCGATAATCAGGGTGAGGACACCGGTTATCTTGTTGGCCGCCTGCATCTGTTGTTCCATGCTCTCACTGGCATACTTGCCGGGCATCCGGTGCCGCCGCTCCAGTACCTGCACGGCCTGGCCCATGGCCTCGTCCACCTTTTCCTTTGAGCCTGCGCTGCCCTCCAGCATCTGTACCCGGGTGTTGAACATGCCCTGCCAGACCCCAATGGGTATATATATACTGGGAGTTTCACTAAACCCCAGAGCGGATTCCCCCTTTGCCACCACCCCCACCACCAGGAAAGGGGTGCTGCCAACAGTAACCTTGCTGCCCAGCGCCTGCACCCTGCCGAAAATCTGTCCGGCTAGTTCTTCATCGATTACAGCCACCCGTCGCTTGCCTGCGTCATCTGCCTCCGTGAAAAAATGGCCTTCCTTCATATCAAACTTCCGGATATAGGGATAATCAGAAGAAACGCCTGTGATCTGGGCATATTTTATATCCTTGGGGCCCCTTGCGTCAGCCATGCTTTGATTCCGGGGGGAAAGGTGGGTAACATCAGGCACCTTATCCTTAATCACCTCTATATCACTTAAATCGAACTCCCGCCCAGTGACCTGCTTGCTGCTCCGCCAGTCCACGTAGATGGCGAATATATTGGTGCCTATCTTCTCCATCTCCGACATCAATACCGCCCTGCCGCCCTGGCCGATGGCAACCACCGCAATTACGGCAGCAATGCCGATCACGATGCCAAGGGTGGTCAAAAATGAGCGCAGCTTACTGACCATGATCCCCTCCAGAGCCAATCTGATGCTCTCCAAAAGGTTCATTCCACATCAGCCTCCCCGCTTTGGGCACAACCGCCGGACTGCCCCGCTTTTATTGCTATATCGACATATTCCCTGGCATCCAACGGGTCGGCAACAGGTTCGTCGCCCACCAGGTGCCCGTCCCTGAAAAAGATAATCCTGGAGGTATGCAGGGCAATCTCCCGCTCATGCGTGACCAGAACGATGGTAGCCCCGCTGCGGTTCAGTTCCTGGAAAATGGCCATTACCTCCTCACCCGCACGGGTGTCCAGATTTCCCGTTGGTTCGTCCGCCAGAATTACAGCGGGGCTGTTGACCAGGGCACGGGCAAGCGCCACCCTCTGGATCTGGCCGCCGGAAAGTTCACTGGGACGGTGGTTCATCCTCTCCGCAAGGCCCACTCTGGCAAGCGCCTGCGCGGCCCGCCTGACTCTTTCGCGGGGCGCAACCCCGGCGTAAATCATCGGTAGCTCGACATTGCGTATGGCGCTCATCCGGGGTAACAGGTTGAAGGCCTGGAAAACAAAGCCGATCTTGGTGTTGCGGACACGTGACAGTCCGGTATCACTTATACCACTGACCTCTATTCCGTCCAGACGGTAGGAACCTGACGTGGGAATATCCAGGCAGCCCAGCAGGTTCATCAAGGTGGATTTGCCGGACCCGGATGGTCCCATTATGGCTACGAACTCACCCGGCTTCACTTCCAGGTTAACATCAGACAGGGCAACTACCGGATGCTCACCCGCCCGGTACACTTTACTGAGGTTTGCTACCCTGATCATAATGTTGTTGCTCCCTCATTGGACGGGGGCTGATTTGCTATTTCATTTACCCGCATCCCGTCCATCAGTGTCCCTATAGGGCTGACAACAACTGTATCGCCTTCTGACAGGCCTGATAATATTTCTGTAAATAATGCGGTGTCGACCCCGGTGGCAACATCCTTTAACCTTGCCACCTGGTTTTCAATCACAAAAACTTGCTTTAATCCCTCTTTCTCCATAACGGCTTCGTACGGCACCACCAGGGCATTCTCCTTGTCTACCACATTAATACTCAGATCAACCGTGTAACCGGGGCGTAATCCTTCTATGTCACATTCCATTTTTACAATCACCGGCACTTCAATCTGGCTGCCATTTTCCGCAGTTTTCGCCGCTACCGCGGCGGGTGAAACACTCTGGACAATTCCGGTGTATTCCCGGTTGGGCTGAGCAGCGGCAGTGATCGCCACCTTCTGCCCGGGCATTAGCCTGCCACTGTCGGCCTCGCTCACCCCGGCAGTAACTTCAAGCTGCCCGGCATCGCCGATGGTCATTAACAGGGTCCCCATTTGAACGAAGTCGCCCGCCATCACCTCAACAGCTGTTACCACACCGTCCATTTCCGCCCGCAGTACCGTCCTGTTAAGGTTCTTTTCAGCCTGCTCCACCTGCAGCCGGGCTTGTTCCACCTGGGCCTGCAGGGATTCGCGTTCGTGACCGGTGGGGCCGGTTTCCTTCATGGTCAGCCCTTCTCCAGCCCTCTTATACTCTGCTTCTTTGACGGTCTTCTCCAACTCGGCATCTTCAAGATCTTTGGCGCTGACTGCTCCCTGCTCGAACAAAACCTTTGTACGCTCATATTCTTTCTGGGCATTGCGGTAATCGGCCTCCGCCCTCTGGTAACTGGCTCTTTCCTGGGCCACTTCTTCATCCCGTGGATAGATTGCTTTGTTTAAGTTGGACTCCTGGACATTAAAATTCACTCTGGCCTCATTTAGCTTATCCTCCAGGTCGACAGGGTCAAGCAGGCCCAGGACCTGCCCTTTTTGCACCTGATCACCTGGAGATACGAAGAGCTCTCTGACGGTGGTAGAGGTATAATTGTATAACTCTTGTTTTTGGGTTAACCTCACCCTTCCGGAAGCAAAAACATTATCCTGGATGGGCTTGATCTCTGTTTTGGCGACTTTGACCGGGATGCCGGCCTGTTTTTTGCTCCTTGCCAGGTTTAGCGCAGCCATTGACACAATAACGCCGAGGATCAGCACCCCGGCAAGCATCTTTTTCCCTGAAACTTTCCGTAGCCGCTGTAAATTGAGATGCAAAAAACACTTCCCCCTTCATTGAAAATTACCAAATCTAATAGTTTAGACGAATAAAACGCAGTTTTATTTCAACGGCCGGACAATTTTTTTTGCCCTTTAATCTGGAGCCCGTAAATAAAGCCCTAATAAATAAACTTATCAAGGAGCTGTTTTGTGACAAAAAACAATTAATTTTTTTATTAAAGCCCATTCATTTATTTATAGTAGTCAGCAGACCCACCACCAGCACGTATATTAGCCAGAGGCCACATATTTGGCTTATTCTTGCAAGTGGTTTTCATGGCTAACGAACTGTCGATACCAACATCACCAGGCCACGGGTGCCAAACGGGGATATAAAGGACGTGATACACCTGGATGAATTTTGTTTTGAATATCATCCAGCATACTGCCCGTTTACCATTTGTTTTATGGATGAACCTCATTTTGTGCTCCTTTCAAATATATTTCGTTATATAATTAAGTATATAGAACGTATCCAACATAAGAAACAATTAAGATTCCAAGGCAGGTTTTTTTAATGAAAATTGGCTCTATCCTGGAAATCCGGCATCTCACTAAAAAATTCGGCAAGAAAACAGCTGTGGACGATTTAAATTTTAACCTCATTAAAGGAGAAACTGTAGGGCTTCTCGGCCCCAATGGCGCAGGAAAAAGCACCTTGATCAAATGCATTGTCGGCTTGCTCAGGCCTACCGGCGGGGATATTTTAATAGCAGGGAAACCGCGGGGCTCCCGGCAAGCCCGCAAGATTTCAGCGTATGTACCCGAAGTACCCCAGCTTTACAATATGCTGACGGTATGGGAACACTTGCGTTTTATCACCGACGCTTATGAAGTAGCGCGCTGGGAAGCAAAAGCGGAACAATTGCTGCGGCTATTTGAAATCTGGGAACAACGCGATGAATTTGTCAAAGCGCTTTCCAAGGGAATGCGCCAAAAGCTTTCCCTTTGCTGCGGGATTATTTCCGATGCCCGGATTTTATTTTTGGACGAGCCCATGGTCGGGCTTGACCCGAAAGCCATTAAGAACCTCAAAGATTTGATTCGAGAGCTAAAAGACGAGGGGCGGACCCTTTTTGTCAGCACGCACCTTCTAGACCCCATTGAAAACATTTGCAGCCGCATCATTGTTTTGAAAAAGGGGAAGACCATTGCCGACGGAAGTCTTGCGGAACTCAGATCGCGTCTGGGAGAAGAGAAAGCCTCTCTGGAGGAAGTGTTCCTGGAGGTAACCGCTGATGCATGATTTTGCCATTCTTCTGCGCTATGACCTGCTTAAACTCAAAAACTATCTGCTGGAAATTCGCCGCAGTCCCAAAAAGCTCGTGAGCTACTTTCTGTTTGCCGCCTGGATTTTTCTGATCATGTTCCCGGCAATCAAGAACAGCGGGCAACGCGCCTTTGCTGTGACAGGCGATACCGCGCATATTGTTCTTGCCGCCTATGCGCTGTTTACCGGATTTATTATGTTTTCATCTTTTTTTTCTGCTTTAAGAAAATTGTCATATTCTTTTCAAATGGGAGATGTCAATCTCCTCTTTCCGTCCCCGCTTGCGCCCAACCATATCCTTTTATGGAGCCTGATCAAGAAAATTCCTTCAGACATGGCCAAGACCTGCATTCCAGCCCTCATTCTTACTCCAACCATGTTTAATATGGGCTTAAACATTGAGGGAATTCTCCTGGTATACCTATCGATAGTATCTTTGGGATTACTTATCACCCCGGTTTCTTTTTTGATATTTCTTGTTTCGGTCCGCTATGGAAAAGAGCGCTGGGTCCGGGGTATTTTGCTCATTTCCATCGTCTGGTTGCTCTTCAGCTGGTTGAAATACACACAAGGAAATCTATTCAGTCTCAATATTCTTCTTGGTTATCAAGCGCCGGGAATTCTCAACTTTCCCTTGTCCGGCTGGATTCTGCAGCTTGCCCGGGCGGCTTTTTTCGGCGCGGCTCCGGCTGTTTATACGGCTATTTTCCTAGTGGCGTTAACCGTCCTGGCTGCTAATTGTTTGGTCTATGCCCTGGCCAGGGATTACTATGAGGATGTACTCGAACTTGCCGAGAGGCTGGAGACGATTCATGCCGCCAAGCGCAGCGGCAAGACGCAGGGTATATTCCAATCCTCCAGCGCCATATCCGGTTTATGGCAACGTTTCCTGAACAGGAAACATGTCACAGTAGAGCGACGCTTTCCGGGAAGCCGGGCGTTCATGTTTAATCAAGTGGTCAAGTACCGCCGCACCGGCATTAACGAATATGTGGGCTACCTGGCTCCGTTATCCGTGATTACAGGTCTGGTTACCGGTTTCATTGCACTGCGTAACGGTCAAGCGTTAGATCATGGTCTTCTCCACGCGCAAAACGGAATTCTTGCCTACTTTTTATTTTTTCGCAGCTTTTCCGGCCCTTTAAGCGAAGAACTTGCTCTCCCGTACTTATATACTTTGCCGGGGACTTTTTTTCGGAAGGCGTTGGCCGTTAATACCTTGCCAAACTTACGTTTCGGCTTGAACATGTTTCTGCTGAACTTAAGTTATGCCATGATCGTATTTTTGCATACCAAGGATACCGGGATATTCATGCCCGCGGTTTTAATGTCCTTCCTGGTTACATCCTTATTCTTCGAACAATCCAATATTATTGCTTTAACTCATGTCCTGCTGCCTTCCTCTTTAGACCGGAAGCTTTTTTATCCTTTAATGTTGTTTGTGGAAATCTTAATTGTAGGCATTCCGGCTCTAATTGCCGGCGGCCTGGCATTTTGGTTCACCCATAGTGTGTGGTTTGCAGAAATAGCCGTTCTTGCCGCCAATACGGCTGTGGGGATTGTGTTGTTGCTTCTTTCAGACAAAATATTCCCTTACTTGGAAATGCGTGAGTTTGCCGAATAGCATATCCTTACAACGTCCACTGATACCGTCCATTCCTCAACCACAGCATTTCCACATACCCTTCCGTTCCGTTCACCCGGATCCTCTGCCCGTCTCTAAGTAGCTTCGTGGCGTTTTCCACGCCTACGACTGCCGGAAGACCGTATTCTCTTTGTCCCATCCTCGTAGTTTACAATATTCTCCATAATTTGGATTTATTTTCCCATTCCAGGCCAGGGGAAATTTATCTTTGATATAAGTATAAGTATTCAACAGGTTCAAGGGAAAAAATAGTCCGGGGAGTTGTGCTCCCTGGACTATATGATTCACTATCCTTCCTTCTTTTAGGAGAATAGAGAAAAGCGCATAACCGACAATTTCTCTGCCGGAAGATCCCAGGCCAATTCTATCATCCCAAACAAAGCCCAAAAGACCCCTCCTGTCAAATCATTTTATTGAAATATGCTTCGTCCACCTGCAACTGCTTCTTTAAGATGTCCTTCCACAACCACTTAGGGATTTCACCTGTGCCCTTGGACACCTTGGTACGTTTTAAACTCCCATCAGCCATAATTTTTCTATAGAAATAATGATCTGTGTCTTTAAACAGCTCCCATCCGTCCCGTTCACAAAAACGTTTTAGTTCTCTCCAACTAGGCATCAATCAAACTCCTAATTGCTTCCTTGTCTTTCTGGATAATCACTCGCATAACATAGGGGAAATGCGGTTTTCTATTGGGAGCGTTATAATACTTATCGAATTCATTCATGTATTCATGAGCATATTCAACTAATTCTTGAACGATCTCTGTTTTTAATGCCTCCAAACTGTCTGCATTGGCCAATAAGTCCAGCTCTTTTAACGAACCACTGAAGCTGCCATCAGCCTCTTTTTCATACTCTAAAGTAAACCGATAGGGTGTTAGAACAAGATCGAAATGCTCCAGAGATATAGCAGCCAGATAATCTCTGTTTCTTTTTATCACAGATGGCTTAAAGCGAACTACATTATCAATAAAACTGCCCCATTCCTTCCTTGCATCTGTGGCATTAATCACTTCACGCATAATTACACCTTCCTTTGGTAAGGTCATGCCTTTCACCTCCAATTGTATATTATGTACATAGTGTACACAATATACCTTTTGAAAAAGAAGGGCATAGCCTGGGGACAAGGGGACAGGTTCCTTGTCCCCTTGTCCTTATGAACCTGAATTTCACGTAAATCCGTCTTCCGGAACCCGGATAACAACAAAGGTAAGTGACACTTGCATGGGATCAAGCTGCCAGGGGCTGCTTCCTCTGTCCACCTTTGCTGGTCGGCTTTAGTGGAACATAGGAGTGATCCAGTTCATGAAATTAATTAAAGGAGCATTCATAAGTTAAGGACATTCCTACCCGGTATAGGAATACCCAATATAGGGTGTGGTGCAGCACCTATCATCAATAACAACGATTAAATCATGCTAAGTGTTGCATAAAAATTTTAACTAGAACGCTCTTCTTTGACCCTTGTTCTATCCGGCCATACTTCTCAAAGCCTCAACCTGCTTAATTTTTATGGAGTCCCGGTGAAAATCTATAACCCCTTCATCCCTCATCCTGCTCATCTCGCGTGATAAAGACGGGCGGGAAACGTTCAGGAAATCCGCAAGCTCATTGCGTTTAAGAGGCATCATGAACGTGTCCTTGCCTGTTCTTCTATACTGCTCCAGTAGAAAAGTGCTGATCTTTCCCCTCAAGCTTCTTATTGCCAGGTATTCTACCTTTCTGTTCAGCATCAGCGCCTTATCGGAAACAATGCCGAGCATGTTTGTAATCAGCAGTTTATGGCTTCCACACGACCTTTCACAGCTGCCCACTATCTTTCCCGCCGGCAGTAACATAACCGTGCATGCTCCCCGCGCCACCACCGAGGCAGGCCATACACCATCTTCTGAAAACGCGGCTATTTCGCCAAACATCTCCCCGGGGCCGTTTACGGCCATAATAACCCGGTTGCCCGCAGCATTTTCTTTGGCAACTACCACCTCACCGGCAAGGACTATACCCAAACCGGAAAGTCTTTCTCCGGTAACAGTCAGCGTTTCATTCTTATCATAGTCGCTCACTTTCGGGTTAAGGCATGAAAGCACTATATTCAATTCCTCCGGGCTTATTCCCTCGAATAAGGCACATTTTGCTAAAACTTTCATCCATTTCTTAAACAAATTTTTTCACTCACCTTTGATTTTGGTAACCATGGTTACCGTTTTTATGCTTTAACTATATTAAAATAAATTCATAAAAGCCGCAAGAAAAAGTTAAGCGTTTATTAATGGCCTATTAATCTTGTTGCAATATTTTTAAACCATATGGACTTTCGGGTTTCCGGGAGACTACAAAGTTTAACAAGGAGGTGCCACAGGTGAAAAGAAAAATAATCACGATTGACGAGGCCAAATGCAACGGCTGCGGGCTCTGTGTCGACGCCTGTCATGAGGGCGCCCTGCAACTGGTAAACGGGAAGGCCAGGCTGGTATCTGAAAGCTATTGCGACGGTCTGGGAGCCTGTCTGCCGGAGTGCCCGGCTGGAGCCATAACCATTGAAGAGCGCGAAGCCGCTGCCTTTGATGAAGAGGCTGTAAAAAAACACATGGACGCAAGGCTTAATCCCATGCCCGAAAAGCTCGCCTGCGGCTGCCCCGGCGCCCATGCCAGGGCTATTGAGAGGAAAGAGGCGGACGCGCCGGCGCCTGCCATAGCCGGACATGCCGTGCCTGTGTCACAGCTTCGCCAATGGCCCTGTCAGATCAAGCTGGTACCGGTGAACGCTCCATACTTCGACCATGCCCACCTGCTGGTTGCAGCTGATTGCACAGCTTTTGCCTATGCCAATTTCCATAATGATTTCATGCGCAACAAAATCACCATCATCGGCTGCCCAAAGCTGGATGATATCGATTATGCCGAAAAATTGACCGAGATATTGAAAGCGCACGAAATCAAAAGCGTCACCGTGCTCCGCATGGAGGTGCCCTGCTGCGGCGGCATCGTAAACGCGGTAAAACAGGCGCTGGTAAACAGCGGCAAAATGATACCCTGGCATATTGTCACTGTCGCAACCGACGGAAGAATTGTGGAGGAATAAGAACAACACATTCGAAACATAGGTGGAAACATGCGGAGAGATGGAGGTGAAAAGATGCTTGAAAAACAGTTTAACTTCGCCAAATCCGCCAAAAAACTGGTAGAGAAAATCCTTGAAGACGATCATACCGGGATCAATCACATGATTTTGCCGAAAGGAGATGCTCTTCCCGAACACTACACCAATTCCAATGTTTATATGATAATAATCAACGGAACCATGACGTTGCAGCTGGCCGGGCAGGAAGAACACAACTATCCTGAAGGCAGTATCATCACAATCCCGTTTAATATCAAGATGAATGTATCAAACCGGCATGATGAGTTGCTGGAATTCTTCGTCGTAAAAGCACCCAGCCCTAAAACAATGAGAATTTCATAATTACTCAAATAAACGAGGAGGAATGAATGATGTTTTGTTTCCAGTGTGAGCAGACTGCGGGAGGCAAAGGCTGCGCCAAGTCAGGCGTGTGCGGCAAGCAGCCGGAAGTCGCTAACAAGCATGATGAACTGACCTGCGCCCTGGTTGGCCTGGCCCGCGCCGCCCAGGACAAGGACCCGGGTAAGAAAGGCGAAGAACTGATGATGCAGGCGCTTTTTGCAACAGTCACCAATGTAAACTTCGACGGCCCCCGCATCGACGAGCTAAAGAGCCTTGTGCAAGCTGAAAAAGAAAAACTGGGAGGCGCAAAAGACCTGGCCGTAGACGTACTATGGAAGGGCGATACCGATCTGGTATCCCTGCGTTCCACACTGCTTCTCGGTTTGCGGGGCATGGCGGCCTATGCCTGGCATGCTTACGTACTGGGTAAAGAAGACGATGAAGTGACAGCATGGTTCTTCAAGGGCATGCGGGCCATCGGCGAGGAGCACACTGTTGAGGAATGGCTGGGTCTGATCATGGAGTTCGGTCAGGTCAACCTCAAATGCATGGCCCTGCTGGATGAAGCCAACACTTCCGCTTACGGGCATCCCGTACCGGTAAAAGTCCCCACTACTATCGAAAAAGGACCGTTTATCGTGATTACCGGCCACGACCTGCTTGACTTACAACAGCTCCTTGAGCAGACCGAGGGCAAGGGCGTCAACATCTATACCCACAGCGAAATGCTGCCCGCCCACGGCTATCCGGAACTGAAAAAATACCCGCATTTGAAAGGCAACTTCGGTACCGCCTGGCAGAACCAGCAAAAGGAATTTGACAACATCCCGGCCCCTGTCATCTATACAACTAACTGTCTGATGCCACCCAGGGCTTCTTATGCCGACAGGCTCTTTACCACCTCGGTCGTCGGCTACCCCGGCCTCAAGCACATACCGGAAAATAACGGCGTAAAGGATTTCACGCCGGTAATCAACAAGGCGCTCGAACTCGGCGGATGGGCGGAAGACAAAAAGCTGACCGGCATCAACGGGGGTTCTGAACTCATGACCGGCTTCGCCCGCAACACCGTGCTTGGCGTTGCCGACACGGTCATTGAAGCAGTCAAAGCCGGCGCCATCAAGCACTTCTTTCTCGTAGGAGGCTGTGACGGCGCCAGGGCCGGCCGCAACTACTACACCGAGTTTGTGAAAAAGACTCCCAAAGACACCGTCGTCTTGACCCTGGCCTGCGGCAAGTACCGCTTCAACGACCTCAACCTCGGTGAAATCGGCGGCCTGCCGCGCATTATGGACATGGGCCAGTGCAACGACGCTTATTCCGCCATCCAGGTGGCCGTGGCCCTGGCCGGCGCCTTCAACTGTGAAGTAAACGACCTCCCGCTGACGCTGGTCCTCTCGTGGTACGAACAGAAAGCCGTGTGCATCCTGCTGACGCTTCTGTCGTTAGGCCTTAAGAACATCTACCTTGGGCCCACGTTGCCCGCGTTTATCTCTCCGAACGTGCTGGACGTCCTGGTCGAAAAATTCAACATCAAGCCCATCAGCACACCGGAAGCGGATCTGCAAGTGATACTTGGATAATGACGGAATACCATAAAGAGGAGCCGGAGAATATTTACTCCGGCTCCGTTGCGTTATTCGGGTCTATTTGTACCTGCGTACCATAAAGCCCACGGTACCGGGGAGCCATATCTGACTATCCATGTAGATCTACATGTCGCTATTTATGCTGTTCTGAATTATTTTTAATTTCGCGGTTTGGCCAAACCTGCCTGATACCACATTATATGAGTTCGGTTTTAGACTAAATATCCAATAAAGGGAGTCTCTTTACAATACGTCCTGCATTAGTCCCTATTCGTCTAGCTTTATCTAAATTAACTTCATTGGGTTCTAAATAAAAATAGGGCTGTTTGGGTGGTAGCTTCTTATGATGTAATACAATTTCTTTATCTCTTCCAATAAATATTCCAACAGCGAGTGAAGATCTTAAGGCCATATTATAAGCAGACTCCACAGTATCACAAATTAAGTCGTTATCATCTTGTTTTTCAACAATAAATGGAATTTCTTCTTCCTCTAACCCGAAAATGATTTCAGATAAAAAATGATTTGTGTCAGTATTAAGAACGCAACCAATGATAACTGTCGGACCGGAATCAGACTTCCTGTTTTTTAACATTCCCATCTGTCCTCCTTGAGAAATATGATAGGACTAATCCGGTTGCAACAGCATTTCGTGGGCCTTCCTTCCCCCTAACATTGGCACTACCACAGACAATTCCAAAACGTCTCAATAATGTTTCTGAAATCATTAATGGTGTTTCAAAATCAAGTGATGACCCTCCAACTAAAACTGCCGACCTTACTGTATGAAGATTTTGACCTGGCGCAACAATTGTGAGACCTCTAATTACATTTGCTATAAATACTCTTTTTTTGGCAGTTTGCCGGACTAATTTAACTTTTTCCAAAGAACTTACACTTTCTATTGGTTCCATATGTTTCTGATCGAAAATTACAACCTTCCCAAAAATACTTGGTGGAAGCGGCTCACTGAAAAATTTTATTGTTCCATCTTCAAGTCTTACATGATACATACTCTCTACCTTTGCAGCGGGAAATTTTTTAACTTTTTCTGCTAAATCCAAATCATTTAGTTGAAGCTCTGAATTTATCATCATGGTTACCATATCTCCAGCTCCAGCTAAATGAACATATTTTTTACATTCACCAAGTGAATCAACCCAAGCTACATCGGTAGAACCAGCGCCTATGTCAATCAACGCCATTGGCAATTGGACTCCAGGGGTTGTTCTAGCTCCCATTTGGGCCATTACAACTTCAATGCCTTCGATGAAAACCTTTTTCCCGGTTTCTTCGGTAAGCTTTTGGGCTACTTCCGTTATCAAAGATTTGTTAGTCCACACCATAGCTCCAAGGGCAACAGCCTTATTTAAAGTATATTCGCCAGCCAAACCACCTTTAATCTTCTCTGGAATAGAGGTATCCACGGCCAATATATCTTTGATTTTTATTAACTTAAAGGGCTGACCACTTACTTCCTGCATTGTTTGTTTTACCCGCCACAACATGCCACCGACATTGGTACCAGGTTCCCCGACAACATCTGCAATTTCCTCAAAATGTCCCAACATCTGCATGATTGAATCGGCGCCTTCATTAACATCAATTTCAACAGAGGAAGTATCCCCAAAAATTTTTATTTTCCCGGCCGGTATCCTTCTTTCCTTGATTGATCCTTCAGGAGTTTTTATTACAACAGCAGATCTATTACCAATAAGTGAAACGGCCATTGGAGCAACCATAGCTGTTTTTTCAGCATTTAATTTAAAAATAGTAGCTAAACCATATGGATTACACAGAGTTCGAATTACCTGGCCTTCCCCGGCTACTTCTACAGCAGCTAACATGTCTAATGGAACCATCTCAACATGTTGGACTTCATCGACAATCGGAATTTTCCTTATCAACCTATTGTTAACCAGTACTGCCTCATCTCGCTGTATGATAGCGCCTTCAATTTGTATTCCCATTTCAAAAGCCTGATTGATAATTTTTGCAGTCGATTCAAAATCTACACTTTTAGGAACAACAGGAATGTACTTTTTACCTATTTCTCCCTTAGTTATAATATTAGTTATTTCAATGGTCGTTCCGATACCCAGCCCAAAACCTCCCGGAGTTAAAGGATTGTGGCCAATCATTGCCGATTCAGTAATAATTGTTTCTGTTACCGTAGACATAGCAAGATCCGCAATAACCGGGGTAGCTTCATTGATGCATATTACATCTATATTTTCTATATTTAAGTTGCATTCTTTTAAAGCCAGCTCAAGAGCTTTTTTAATTCCGTTAACATTTTGGCAAGTACCTTTAATTCCTGTTGTTTCGGTACAAGAACTAGATAAGAATTCTATCGCATTCGCATCCAATCTACCAATACAAGCTTCAGTACTATCATTCCCAATGTCAACTCCAACTACAACCATAACTGACCTCCTGTATTTACCTGCTTAGTCAATCCTTAAACTGGTGTAAATATAGATTACCCTCCAGCAGTTTTAGATAATAACACAATCGTCATATCATTTTTTAGATGAGTTTTCTCATACTCTAAATCATATATCGACCTTCCGTCGATTAAAATGTTAATATTTTTACTGATCGTCCCATCTTTTTCGTACAGCACATCTCCCATCTCAGATCCAAACTCTTTGTATAAATATCTCAGTAACAGTTTGATATTGGAAATGTCCTTTGCATCTATTTCAATGAACGGAACTCTAGCAACCTGTCTAATATTAGCATAGAACTTTACTCGCAAATGTGCCACACCTCCCCATAGTTTTTTCTTTAATCAATAATATTGGCCGGGCCATTATAAATAATGGCCCGGCTTCCTTTTAATCTACTTTAGGGCATCTACCCCTGCATCAGCACACTCTTTATCCTGATCAGCTGTTCCCCCGCTTATGCCTAGCGCTCCAATTAATTTATTTCTTACATATATAGGTTCTCCCCCGCCAAAAGTGATTAGGCGCTGGTTATTGCTAAAGTGAATACTATAAAGAGAACCGTTGGGCCGGCATTCATCAGCAATAGTGGCAGTTGATATACCCCAAGCAGATGCTGTGTATGCCTTGTTAATCGCCACGTCAATACTACCCCATGGGGCTCCATCCATTCTTTTCACTTCTACAATATGTCCGTTTGATTCAACCACTGCCGCTACTATTTTGATGCCAAGTTCCTGTGCCTTGACATGAGCAGCCTTGATTACTTCTTCCGCTTGATTCAAAGTTATATCCATTTTTTTCTCTCTTTCTTTAAACTATCCTATCCAAATCTTTAAACGGAACATCCCATACAACATTATGGGGAGGCAAAGGTTCATTTACTATAAACTCTGGTGGCCGGTTAATTACTATACCAGCCCGGCGGTTAAATTCCCGTTCAGAGGCAATCATATTATCACCCAGTTGGAAAATCGTTTCTGCAGTAAAGTCCGATCCATACACTGCATTAACCATTTTCACAACCCCCTCTAAACAGCTGGGGTCGGGAAACGTGGCATAAGTAGCCATAACGCAAATCCCCAGGCAGTCAAAAGTTCCAGCATAATTTTGGTATGCTAAAGATACATCAACTTTTCCATCGGTTGTTAAAGGATCTAAATCCAATCCCAATTTCAAAACTTCTGCTGATACAACGTAACCAGCATTATGATCGGCACCTTGAGGAGTAGTAACATAAGTTACTCCTTGTCCTTTAGAAGCTCTGGGATCATAGCCACCCCATGTTTGACCTTTTACAACAGGAATCCTTTTAATACCTAGAACCCTTCCGGTACTTAAAGCTCCTGCCCCAATTAACTTACCCAACACTGTCCCTGTTGCAATTTCGTCAATTATTTCTAAAACGCGGTCACTGTCACCCCAATTCAAAACCCCTGCTTCCATTGCAACACCCAATGCCCCAGCAATTTCCATTGTGTCAACACCAACATCATTACATTTTCTATTTATTTCTGCAATTGCATCTAAATTATTAATCAGCAAGTTGGGACCAAGCAGTGCTACAGTTTCATAATCGATTTTGCATACGTTTTCTCCGTTTTTCCCGGGGTACTTATTGGAACACCTTATAATACATCCCCTTTGGCAGGGATGCCCCATTTTTCCACTGCCTCGCTCATTGATCAAGTCCACCATGGTCTGAGCGTTAACGTGGTCACACTCGTCCCATTCACCTTGACTCATGTTTTTAACCGTCATATCGCCAGCCGCATTAATAGGATCAACAAGTACAAGTGTACTCCATTGGGGTAACCCTTGTCCGGTGGTCTCGTTTTTCAGCAGACCATTTGTGTACTTTTTTCTGCCTTCCATAAAGGCCTTTTCATCCTGGATTCTAACTTTATCTTTTGTTTTTTCAATTACTATCGCTTTTAGCCCCTTAGAACCCATAACCGCCCCCAATCCTCCACGGGCAGCAAACCTTTCCGGTTCATCCTCACTGTTGGTGTTTGCAATCCCCGCAGTTGCCATTAACTGCTCACCTGCAGGTCCTATGCAAGCAATTCCAACATTTTCAAACCTTTGCTTTAATATTTCTCCTGTCTCATAGACTCGTTTGCCTTTTAACTCATTTGCCAAAATTAACTCTTTCCTGTTTGCACCTAAATACAGAATAAACAGGTCTTTTGTATTGGGGATATCTTCAATAATTACACTTTTGATACCCAATCTTGCCAAATAAGCAGCATTGTTTCCTCCAGCATTTGCTTCCTTTATAGTACCTGTCAACGGGCTTTTTCCTCCGTATGACAAACGGCTTGAGGACGATGCCGATGTTCCTGCCATCAATCCAGGTGAGATAATCAATTTATTTCTCGAACCTAAAGGTTCACAATCAGCATCCACTTCATCTAAAAGAATGCGAGCATTTAGACCACGTGCTCCAAGAAGCCGGTAAGCTTCTGGAACAGGTTCTTCGGTTATTTTTTGGGTCAGCATATTGACCCTAATTATACAGTTCACAATTATACCTCCTCGCTTTTCAGGACCCCTCTTTCTTCGTAATGATGTACTGCTTCCCTTACAAGCTCAGCATTAAGAGTAGCATTATATTTTGTTTCCAAGTCATCAGCTATATCAAGCAACTCTTTTTTCGTGACACGATAAGGACGAAGTTTATCATAGATTTCCAGAATTATTCCGTCTGGAACAACACAGAGTTCTTTAGCACGTCTGAGGTTTGCGGCAAACTGGGTTCTCCCTTGCTCTTCAGCTACTTTAGCCTGAAGCTCCAACGTCTCCGGAGAAATACGAATATCCATATTGTCTATTTCCCCGCTGATAATTTTTTTCAAGTCAATTTCGTCAAGTTTCTTTCCGGAAATCCCCTTAATCAAACCAGGGGACTTTTCTGCAAAAGGATACTGTTTAATATAGCTCATTACATAATCCTCCTTAATTTATTATTACTAAAACTTAACGTCTAATTCCATTGGGATACTGTTCTTAGAACATCTTCTTTCTTCAATTTGATGGATTAAAGCTGCTAGTGGAAGAGTTCTAGCCTTAACAGTGTGCGCATCAAGTTTACTCCATGGTGCAACAATCAGTTCCGGTTCCAAGCCAATAGCGTATCTTGCGGCATTTCTTCCAATCGCTCTATAATGCTCAAGTCCAATAAAGGGAGCCATTGAAAAGAGTTCTAAATTAGACAACGGATATAAATCTTTTTGATGGATGACGGTTGTTCCCTTACTTTGGATCCCTACAGATATTCCCGAACCGCTCAATTTCGCGCCATCATGACCGATAAAGGCCAAGTCAGCAGTTCGTGAAAACCTTACAATTCTCGTATCAACACCCTGTTCTTCAGCGCCTGCGATGATCTCAAAAAGAACATCTCCCAAACTCAATCCACTGAGGGTCTGGAAAATATCTATACCAAAGGCGGCACTTACTGCAATAACTATTTCCTCGTTTTTTATTCCCGGTTTGGCAGGCCCTATATTCTCTAAAACTAAACCTCTTGCCATCTTTTAAGCACTCCTTTTTGTTAAATTATTTCAAAGCCAACCCAGTTTGTTTTTTCACAAAATCTTCGGGTGCCATAGCCTGGCGAAGGTTCTTAATCTCTTCCCATCTTTCCCCTTCAACACGGTAACCGGTCCCTGGACCAGCATAATCATTAGGTGTATTCACGCCACTGTAACATTTAAATTCATCATCAAATATCGCCGAGGTATGCAGGTAATCTCCAGACAATCTGCATTTTAATAACTGGGTAAGAGACGATGCCAGTTTAGAATAGCCTTTATTGTGTAATGCCTTAATTATGTCAACCAGAGTTATGCCACTCTCTTTAATCATTTTATTAAGCTGGATATTATCTTTTTGGTCGCGGTCAATATCATCGCTATCATTACAGTAAATTATTTTTTCAATTTGCTCATCGCTGTACCTCGGCCAGCCCATTTCATCACACAGATCTTGGGCAATTTTGGCAGCCTTGGCCCTAATCGCAATAAATTCCTCTTCAGTGAGTGATTTTAGCCCTGCATCAGCCTTAAAATCTCTTTGAAGCGCCATTTCATCTTCCAAATCTTCTTGGTTGTAACAGGCCCCGGAAAACATGTTATCCCAGATTGAGGTAAACCCAAAACCTGAATGAATAAAATCTGTCCCTGCACACAACCAGGGAATAACATGTGACCAACGCCGCGCTTCAGAACCTGCCCATGGAGCATCGTTTCCTGAAGCGACCTCCAAGCCCCACATCATGCAGATAAGGTTTTCAGCCATAACGCAGAGTTGCCCTCCAGGAAGAGAGGCTGCAAGAGGCGAGCAACTAATCCCCCCGTTTTGAACCCCCTGGACACCTGACCCTAGGGTAAGCGCAATGCATCTTGCTTCAAGGTATAAAAGCGATTTTCCCTCTGCCTCGCCCATAGTTATTTCCGAACCAGTGCCTGATGTAAAACGCAATTTCAAGCCTCTTGAGGCATATGCACTGGCAAGGAATGTCTTCGACCATGGCAAATCGTCCCCATCAACAAATACTTTTTCTGTTCCATACACTGAAACTGTTTCCGCATAACTAGTGAAACCCTTCATGCCAAGCGCAAGCTCGGTGGCTTCTTCAACCGCACATTGTGTCAGTACACCTGGCCTACCAATTTGAGAACCTAACAAGATACCCAGGGCTACGTTATGAGCATTACGCACCCAGCCAACAGTAGCCTCAATTTCCGCAAATCCCATCGCTGCGGCACATGCTGCATCAGCCATGAGAAGGGCCATATCGTCCTTGTGGTTACAAACGTGTGTCTGGTTTGCCGGCCGCCTGCGAGCTCTAAGTTTATGTGCAGCCATCATCATTTCAACTGCATCCAGATTTTTTACAACATCCACTACTTTAGCAGGTGTCATGCCACGGGCTAAACGAACAATTTCTTTCCTGGGCACATTGAAATCCACCATCATACGTGCAAATTTAGCAGAGTCAACTGCCATAGCCTCCTCGGCAACAGTAAGATCAACTGCGTACTTTGCAATAAACCGATCAAGCAAATCATAATCCTTTTCACATTTTCCATCCAACTCAACAACCCGATTATTTTCAATCTTAATACTTGGTTTTGGGTCATTCGGACTATCCCAACAGATTAGTCCGACTTCGGGCATTTCTTTTAAAAATGTGTCCTTTACAACTTCACGAGTATCAAAAACATTTTCAAAACGTTTTGATCGTTTCACAATATTACCCCCTAACATAGTTGTTTATTTTGTTCTTGAAAACAAAGTCAACGGTTAATATAGTATTGATTCCAGTGCAAAAACCCCTCTAAAACCCGAGAAAATTGGGTAACCAAGAAGGAATTAACATCCCTGAAGTCGAATTACAAAGATAACAAGAGTAAACAAAAGCTACAGAGAGATAATTTGACTTCAGGGGGATTCAAGGTGTTTCGGGAGAATAAATCACATCAACAACCTGAATTATTCAATAGCTTTAACGATTTACACCCTAAAATCAAGTCCATCCTGGAAAAAAGCTGGGCGCCCATATACTACGAGCATGTCTTTTGTAAAATAGACGAAAGTAAATTTGCTGAAATATACTGTCCCGATAACGGCAGGCCAAATTTTCCGGTACACATTCTTCTCTCTCTTGAGTTCATTAAACATATGTGGCAAACCTAGCCGAAACCTGTTCAGATGACAACCCGGTGCAGTTGATTACCGATTATACATTGGAACAAAACACTAAAAGCGATGTTGAAATGCTTAAAGAGCGTCTGCCGGTAATCAGTGAAAAGACTGATCTTGCTGAACTTTACACAGATGGCGGTATTACAGCGAAGATGTACAGCAGATAGCCAAAGACAACGAAGTGAAAGTGCACTTTACCGATATGACCGGTCGCAAAGCTGACCCTTATAAGCTGCCACTGAGTGATTTTACTACCGAAGAACACAAGAAGATAACTGCCTGCCCTGAGGGGCAAGCTCCTGTCCAGAGCTACTACAACGAAGAAAAAAAGGCGCTAACAGCATATTTCGAGCTGGATAGATGTAGCCATTGTTCCTTAAAAGATAACTGCCCGGTTAAGATTCAAAAGAAGAAGGCCGTTTTAAAGGTAAGTCAGAAGTCTGTAATAGCTGTTTTACCAGAAAAGAACTTGCTGACAAGGAACAGCACCGGGCAAATATTAGTAAGCGGGCCGCTATAGAGGGTACCAACTCCGCTCTAAAAAGGGGCCAAGGCGCCAACAAACTTTATGTCCGTGGGCAAGTAAAATGCAGCCTGGTATTGGGTATGAAAATAATTGGCCATAACTTCCAGCAGCTCAAGAAATTCTTCAAGTCGCTTACCAATGTACCGGCGACGCCAGGGATTAGTGCCCCCATTCAAGCAAGGTAAGAAAAAATGTTTGGTATCTGGTCGTTGAGTAAGGCCTCGGGTGTGTGTTTATGACCGACATATGGTATCAGATACAATCCGAGAATACCAAAGATTGTCAAATTTATGTTTGATAGGTAGGGTCAAAGAAAAAAATCATGGGTTTCTGCAGTAGAATCAGTATTACATAATTAATCCTTCTACCCCCATTCATCTCAGTACTTGATTTACTTTTTAATAGCCAATCCGGTCACTAGTCCTAATACTGACATTGCAGCAAAAATATACAAAGCAATATAATTTGAACCGGTCATATCAACAAAGGAGCCAACAATTGGGTTTGCAATAACGCCACCCAGTAAACCAAGAAACAGCAACATCCCAGAAGCTCTTCCAGCAAAAGCGGGGCGTACAAGTTCGGCAGGAAGGCACCAAAAAGGTCCGTTTACAAAAGGTATGGAGCCATAAGCTACAAACAAAACAAAAGGTAGAAGCCCAAGTGAAGCATAAGGTACCCATAAACAGAATACGAGGCATAATGCGAAACCTATTACAATCACCGGATAACGCTTACTGTGAAATACTTTGTCAGATAGCAGTCCTCCAAGTGGGGATGCAATTAGTGTCGAGAAAAATGTAACCGCCAAAACACTTGCAACTGTTTCCGGACCTAATTTCATATCATTAGCCAGCAACAACGGTAGATAACTCCCTAATGTAAAAACAATAAAACAGTTTGCAAAAATATTTACAGCAGCTAACCAGAATTTTGTTGACCTAATTGTAGCCTCCCAAGTTTCTGGCTGTACGTACTCATTTGTGGATGATTCTGCAGCTGTATTTTCGCCCGTTGTTTTGGGTAAGATATCATCAATTGTTTCGACACCCGGATAAAGTTGTGCAAGGTCTTTAAACAACAAGAAATAAAGAATCCCAATAATAACTCCCGGAATCCCTATTAACATCGCAGAACCGTTTTGCCAGTTATAACCGGCGTTTAATAAAATAGGCGCTAATGCAGAGTCAACTACAAAACCAATTCCCATAAAACCCAATAATATTCCCTGAGTAAAACCTCGCTCTCTTGCTGGAAACCACACAGCTGCACTACCTAAAACGGACCCCATAAAAATACCACCGGAAATTCCTTGGATAAAACGTACTCCTAACATAACTGTGTAATTATGGACAAAGGGCCAAATCACAGTACTGACAATCGCTATAACAATTCCGATTGTCACAATGTTACGTGTTCCAATTTTTGCTCCCCAGCTGCCACCAAAATAGTTAAATAAAGCATAACTTAGAAAAGTCATGGTAACCAGCATTCCAAATTGTGCAGTGTTTAATTTCCAGTCTGTCATTATCACGGTGCCAAAAGTTGCAACTAATTGGACAGCCATAAAAAAGAAAGTCATCACTAAACAGTTTAATGCTAATGCTAGCCAACGAAAAGACGGTGCTACCTCAAGTTTTATTGAAGCAGTTTTAGCATTTTCCATCACACTTACCCTCCTTAAAGAATGTAAACTTTTGGCCTAAAAATAACATCCACTAGATCCAAAAATTTCTTTACCTCCTTTATAATTTTTTGTCGCGACAATTTTTAGTAAAAGCAAATTCAATGCCAAATCTGGATGTGCTGTTTTATTTTTTTAGACTTGTTTGTAACCAGCCTTTTAGGCTATTTTTTATTGATAAATGATATTGGTTTAATTAAGACTTTTTTATATAATTTAGACATGATGTACTACTATGACACATATTGTTCCATGGGACACTTGTCTTAAATTGGCACATAATTGTAAACAACAGTTTTTGAAAATTCTTTGAGGCAAAGGAGGCTCCACAATGGCCCTAAATGAAAAACAACGTGAAGAAATGCTCTCTCTCTGGGAACAGGTACATTTCCAAAACAAAACTGAGGATATTTCTATCTCAGAAGATATACGGGATTCATGGGAAAGAAGCAAACAACATGGGGTTGATCCCTTCATCCCCAAAAATTACTATATTATTACTAAAAAAGAATTAGGAGAAAAAACACATCAAAATAAGGAGTTGTTGAATGCAGCATTACCGGCAATGGAAGAAATGTATTCACTTCTTAAGGAATTTAACTTTTGCACAGTTATTGCAGATAATAAGGGATTTATCCTAAAAAGGATTGGAGAAGAGTATGACCTCGTTTTCACTGGCGGACACAATTTTGTAGAGGGCTCAAATTGGTCAGAAGAAGTGATGGGTACAAATGCTGTTGGGTTAGCCCTAGCTATTGATAAGCCATGTACAGTATACGGCTATGAACATTATTGTAGGTGCGCCTCTACATCAGCTTGTTTTTCAGTTCCAATTCATGACACAAAAAACAATATATTAGGAGTACTTAACTTAACTTGCCCCTACATTTACGCTTCCAATAGTGTACATACTTTAGGTATGGTCGTTTCTGCTGCCAAAGCGATCGAAAGGGAAATTGCCTTACAAATAGCCTATCAAACGGCAATAAATGCTAATATACACTTAAGGGCAATAATGGAATCGATTATTGAGGGTCTAATTGCTATGGACCAGAAATTTACTATAACTCACATAAATAATCGTGCATGTGACATGCTGGAAATCAATCTTGATAATTGTATGGGTAAAAATATTAAAGATGTCTTGGGCTATGATAACAATGCCCTTCTTAATATCTTATCGTCTGGGAAAAAAGTATACGGTGAAACAATTTTTCTGGGAACAATGCATGGAAAAAAGAAGTTTCTGGTTAATTGCACACCATTAGACAAGACAAAAGAAATAAATTTTGATTTGGATAGCCCTAACTTACCGAGTAAAACTGGGGCAGTACTAATCCTTCATGAAATTCAGGAGTTTAATAGAATGGTTAACAGAATTGTTGGGGCAAGACCTAAAACCAACTTTAAAGACCTTATTGGCAAATGTAATAGTTTTCAATTTGCTGTTGATCAGGCAAAAATGGCTGCTGAAACCAGCTCGAACGTAATATTGCTTGGGGAAAGTGGAGTAGGAAAAGATTTATTTGCCCAGGCCATTCATAACGCAAGTCAAAGAGCCCGCGAACCTTTTTTTGCAATAAATTGTGCAGCAATACCAAGGGAATTGATTTCCAGCGAACTGTTTGGATATGAAGAAGGGGCATTCACCGGTGCTAAAAAAGGAGGAAACCCGGGGAAATTTGAATTAGCCAATATGGGAAGTATATTCTTAGACGAGATTGGAGAAATGCCGTTAGATCTCCAAGCATCTTTATTAAGAGTGCTTGAGGAACAGACTGTTATGCGTTTAGGGGGCCGGGAAGTAATTCCCATTAACGTGAGACTTATTAGTGCAACTAACAAAGAATTGCAGGAGGAAATTGTTAAGGGACATTTTCGTCCTGATCTGTTCTATAGGTTGGCGGTAATATCTATTAGAATTCCCCCTTTACGAGAAAGGAAAGAAGACATTCCTGATCTAGTGGAATTTTTCATTAGATTTATTTCTTCAAAACTTGACAGGAACATAAAAAAGGTTGACCCAAAGGTTATGGATCTTCTACTAAATTACAATTGGCCTGGAAACATACGGCAATTAAGAAACGTTATTGAACGGATAATTAACCTATCCAAATATGATACCCTCACTGTAGATTTACTTCCACCTGAATTGCATAAAAATGTTCTTAAGATTTCTGCAAATCCTTTTTCGCAGGAGGTTCCATCAAAAGAAAATGTTGAAGAGCAATTAATAAGGGATTATTTGGATAAATATCATTATAATAAAAGCGACACTGCAAAAGCATTAAAAATCTCCAGAAGCAGCCTGTATAGAAAGATGGAAAAATACGGCATTAAATAGAGCGCCCTCTTAACGGATGAGGCTGGGCTTTTCTTGTTGATATCTCCTCCTTGAATTGAAATCTTCGGGCTTGGCATAGAAAATGCAATTTAAAAACGGAGATGATAGTTTATACTTTACCATGCCCGATTCAAGTATCTAACTAACATCATAAAACAACACAAGGGGGTAATTGATTGAACAAGGAGTTGCTAAAAAAAGGATACGTACAGGTTTACACGGGAAATTGCAAGGGTAAGACTACTTCAGCCCTGGGCCTGGCTTTCCGGGCCATGGGGCGAGGGTTAAAGACCTATATCGGGCAATTCATGAAAGGCCAGTATTACTCAGAGCTTAAATCGGCAGAAATGGTTAGTCCCTATATTACCATAGAACAGTATGGGAAAGATAACTTTATCCATGTTGTAAATCCTCCGCATGAGGAGGATATTCAGATGGCTCATAGCGGCTTAGAAAAAGCAAAGACGGCCATGTTTTCCGGTAAATACGATATCATTGTCTTTGATGAGATTAACACGGCCAATTATTTTAACCTGATCACCACTGAAGAAATGTTGGAGGTAATAAAGACCAAGCCGGACGGCGTTGAAATAATATTTACAGGACGTTATGCTCCTTCCGAGGTAATCGAAGCTGCTGATCTGGTAACTGAAATGGTGGAAGTTAAACATTACTATGAGCAGGGAGTGCCGGCCCGGGACGGAATTGAGCGTTAAAAAAAGTTATGATATTTACCTTGGCCCTAACTGCCCGCATTTTGCATATTCCATCGGAATCGACCACTGATTCCGGTCTCAGTCGACCACCTATTCCGTTTTAAATCGACCAGCGATTCCGGGGAACACGACCACCTGTAAAATTTCCAGTTGAGTCCTCGGAGCAAAGCGACAAAAAAGAAGGATAAGGTATTTAACTGAACCAATATTATTCATCAATCGCACCGTGTTCAAGAAAACCGCCCGGATCATCGCTCAATGGGCTTTTTGTCTGTTTCATCATCATTGACCCGAGAGGAATACCCAGAACGACTTTCCATAGTCGTAGGGCCTGTGGAGCTTGTGTGGCTTGTGGAAAAGCTCTTTTAAGAAATGCTCAAAATGGCTTTTCCACAAATGCACAAATCCACAGGCCATTCTGGTCAGTCCGGTCCATACCAAGGAGTCAAAACAAGTCGCCCTTTAACCGGAGGAATGGCTCAAAAAATCCGGAACACTGACGCTAGCGTTCCGGAACATTGTCTCATTTTGGTCTGGATTATTAAAAAAAGATAGGTGTTATTTGGCAGCGATGCTCTGCTTGTTAGCAGCCACCTTTCTCATGGACTCACCTTTTAATGATATCCGGTATGAGTTGTGGATGATGCGGTCCATGATGGCATCATCCAAGGTGGGATCCGGCAGAGTTTCATGCCAGTTTTCAAGTGGCAACTGACTGGCGATAATCATAGAGCCTCTACCGTTGCGCTCTTCGATTACATCCAAAAGATCGTGCCCTTCAAAATCCTTGAAGGGAGCAAGACCCCAGTCATCCATGACCAGTAGATAATAATTGGATAACTGGTGAATCAAACGGCCGTAAGAACCATCACCCTTGGCGGCAGTCAACTCTGCAAGCAGAGTAGAGACGTGGTAGTATCGTGCACTAAGATTATGCCGGCAGGCGGCATTGGCTAGGGCACATGACAAGTATGTTTTTCCCGTTCCGGTGGCTCCGGTGATCAGACAATTGAGGTGTGAACCTATCCACTCGCAGGTTGACAGGCTGCGCAAAAGAGCACGGTCCAGGCCGCGGTGCTGCTGGTAATCAATATCTTCTACGCTGGCTGGTAGCCGGAGCTTGGCCTGTTTCAAAAGACGGGCAAGACGCCGGTTCCGACGTGAGATGTACTCATGGTCGACCAGCAAGCCCAGGCGTTCCTCGAAGGTATATGACTGGTTCTCGGAGCTGTTGTTTTGCTCAAGCAGAGCCTCAGCCATACCCTTGAGGCGCATTTCACGGAGTCTCTCTACAGTGTGCTGGTTTAGCATGGCTACTCCTCCTTGTCGCTGTAGTACTCGGCCCTCTGACGTTGGCGTGTTTGGAATAGGCCGGTGCCTTAACGGTACCTCCAAACGGCACCTGGTCCAGTCCCTTTTCTAAAATGGAGTTGACGCTCTTGTAGGAGCATGCTCCGGACTCAAGTGCCCTATTGCACGCAGCCTCAAACCTTTCCTGCGGGTAGCGTTTGGCCAGACGCTTGAGGCCGAGGCAGGAGCGGTAGCCCTGCTCGGGATGGACTCTCGTTTCCAAGATGCGCCGCACCAAATCGGCGGTATGGGTACCGACATTTTCGGCCCAGTCGATGAGCCCTCCGGAGTCCATTCCAGGTAGCTGCGGTGGGCCGGGGAGAAGTGCCTGGAGTCAGTGGCATACCGACCCCTGCCGTGACACAAGGGGTGGGAACAGACCCGCTCTCCCTTGAAAAACACCTCCAGTATGGTGGCTGTGATGCGGACATCCACCTGTTTTCGCACCAATTTGTAGGGCACGCTGTAGAAATTGTTCTCCATTTGAATGTGGCAATCAATATTCACTTTGGCCTTCTTCCAGTAGGCGAACTCATAATGCATAGGGGGCAGCGGCTTGAGAGCCGGCTTGTCCAGAGCCTCAAAAAGTGTTTTCCTTGAGCCTTCAAGTTTCTGAAACGGGCGTTCATTCAAGTTATCCAGGCTGAGACGCAGAGTCTGGTTAAGCTCGAACAGGCTAAAAAAAGTGCGGTTTCTCAGGGTGGCCAGCAGCCAATTTTCCAAGAACTGCACACCCTTTTCCGCCTTCGGCTTGTCCTTAGGTTTTCTAGCTCGGGCCGGCAGGATCATGGTGCCGTAATGCTCAGCCATCTCTTGATAAATAGCGTTGACGTCAGGTTCATAGTAATCCGGTTTGACTACCGCGGTCTTGGTATTATCGGGTATTATTAAGAGGGGAACCCCGCCAATGAAGGCCAAGGCTCTGCAGTGGGCAGCGATCCAGGAAGGCAGATCCTGGGTCAGACTAGCTTCAGCATAGGTATAGTTACTTGCTCCGAGAACGGCAACGAAGAGGTAGGCCGGGCGGGTTTCCCCAGTTTCTCTGTCAACTATGGGTACTGTTTGACCTGCCCAATCTACAAACATCTTCTCGCCTGCCTTTTGCACCTGGCGCATAGAAACATCTATCTGACCGCGCCATTTTTGATATAGATCGTAGAACCAACTGTATTGATAGCCATCAGGTATTCCCGTTTGTACTCCGTCCATAGAAGCTCCAGCGTTACGCCCTTTTTTCGAAGCTCCTTATGGATGTAGGCGAAATCCGGCTGATGACTCGTGATGCGACTCTGCCTGCTGGGGAAGAGCAGTTCTTCCAGGGCATCGTCATTCATGTCCTCGGGTAATGGCCAAGAAAGTTTGGCTAGTTCAGCCCTGGCTAGGTGGTCCTTGACCGTGCTGTGGGAAATGTTAAGGCTCCTGGCAATCTGCCGCATGGCCAGACCTCCATTTGGTGCGGCTCATTTAAATCATCTTTCGACCTTCCCTCAAGAGTTAATATGATTTTTTCCACTTCCTTGTTCTTGTTGATGAAAACATTGCATCCGCCTGTCAAAGCCTCCATGCCGGAAAATTCTTTGCATACGCAGTCCTGGCCGTATTCATGCAACATTTGCTTGTGAAGCATTTTTTCATGGATCATTTTTTTCATTTCCCCGGAAATCTCGTCAAAAGACAGGGAAAGCACCGTGCTTTGATCTTCTTTTTCCTCCACTTTCAGGCTGTTTAAAACATCCAGGAAAAATGTCAGCCTGGCAAGTTTCGCCTTAATCCCGAACCGCCTGATGTCGCCGCAGTCACCAATGTGGCCGTGGCCATGGCGCAAAAACATATGCTTCATAAATCCATGCCTCCCGGCGCCGTGGCAACCCAGCCCGTCAAACTCAGTGCTGCTTTCATGCTTCACTTTCTTGCCCGCGTAATCCATTTCCATGCTGACCTTGGCCTTCGTTCCGCCGTCCGCCATCTTTTTTTCAAATTCATTGTCCAGGCTGAATATGTTGACCTGATCCTTTTTGCCCGCCACTTTGAGATCCCGCTGCAAGAATCCTTGTCTTTCATGGTCATGATTACATCATACAGAAGCTTGATCTTGTTCATGAAAAATGACCTCCTTGTTATTTATGAGGTCATTGTAGAGGAAGTCTTTAAACCGGTTTTAAAGGATTTATAAAAAGTTTATAAAAGTGTATAAATGATATGTTAACCAAAACACGCTTTCCCGCCCCGAAAAGAACTGCCTTAAAAAATGTGGGTGCCAATTCATTGGTACAAAAGTTACTTGAGATACCCAAGTTCGGCGCTGACGCGCCGTGTGCTATTGAAATCGCACCTACATCGGTATTTTTATGATACGTGACGCCACCGGCGGCATAGACAACTACCCTGCTTATTCTTTAACAACCCTTAAAGGAAGGCTTTCTTTTGGCGAGAAAAGCTTCCAGTCCTTCTTGATAATCACCGGTTAAAGAAGCGTTGAGAACGCCTTGGCGCTCCACCTCCAGCTGCCGTTCCAGGAGTGTTAAAAATGCGTGATTTAAACCGGCCTTGGCAATGGCAAAAGACTGCGTCGCACCTCTTGCCAGTTGTTCCGCCATCAGGCCGGAGGCGGTCATGAGCTCTTCCTGCTCCACCACGCGATGGACCAGACCCATTCCCTGCGCTTGTTCAGCATCGTAAACCGGATCGAGAAAAACCATCTCGCTGGCCTTACCAAACCCCGCCAGCAAACCCACCCACAGGCTCCACCCCACATCAGGCGCCAAACCAAGGCTGGTATACGCCTGTTTAAACTTAGCCTGCCTGGAGGCAATGCGCAAATCACAGGAAAGAGCCAGCGACATACCGGCGCCGCCAACCGCGCCGTTTATGGCTGCCAGCACCGGTTTGGGCATTTGTCGTATATCCATAACGACTCTGTGCAAAGGCTCCAACAAGCGGCGTACCGGCTCATCAGGATTGGACCCGGCAAACTGCTCAAAATATTTGATATCGCCCCCGGAGCAAAAAGCTTTTCCGCTGCCGGTCAGCACAACAGCCCTGATCTCCCGTTCATTTCGACACATTTCCAGCGCGGCCAACATTTCGCTGGAGATGTTCGGAGCAAGAGCATTATAATTATCAGGCCGGTTTAAAGTAATTGTCGCGACGGGACCTTCCTGAGCAAAAAGAATGTCCTTAAAAGGCATTTCGCCACCCCCCTTATTTAATAATCTAATACAATATTAATTCGGGACCGAGGCAAAAACAAGAAAATTCTTACAAATAACTATCCGGGGGGGGGTGTCGCTTAGGATCTTTTTCTGTTACGTATGTACTCGATATAAAAGAGCAATTATCTTTTAGAAACTATATTTGAGGGGATTTTATTGATTTCTCTCAACATGGACAAGATATTCCTTGTCTTTTGCAGCCGTAAAATCTTTTCCTCGCTCAAATCCCGACCCCATTCTGGATTTAGGTTTCGGGCCAGCTCCCAAGCTGCATTATACCACTTCAGCAAGGAAGCTGAATCCTTTTCAAAACAAGTATTCTGATACGATTCTTCCCAGATGTTGAATGTTTCCCATTGTTTAATCCTGCTTAATAACTGTTCCTTAAGGAACATGTTGCAATCTCTCCCAGATTTCAGCTAAAATCTCCATTCTATCTAGAAAAAGCAAACCTCCAAGATTCCCAAGCATGATTTTGTCTTCAAGGGGCAGCTAAGAATTAACATTCGTCAGGGTAGATATTCTAGAGACACAGACAATATCAATATCGAATCCAGGCTTAGCGATATTCTTATGCACTTTATGAAGAATTTGAAGTGGTTCGCAGTTTTGTTATTACTGCTTTGTTTAGAAACCACATAAGGAGACCATCCAAATAAGGCTAAAGGATACGTAGTTTCTACTTATATACCCAGCAGGCAGCTGTCAGCCCTTGCGCAGCTTTTCCTCAAAAGCATCACCAGCATTAAAGGGCAAACACACGGTAAACGTAGTACCACTGCCGGGTGTGCTGCTAACCTCAACATTGCCGCCGTGGGCTTCAGCGATAGCCGCGACGATGGCCAGGCCCAGCCCGCTGCCTTTGCTGCAGCTTCTGGAGGTATCGGCGCGCCAAAAACGTTCAAATACATGGTGAAGATGCTCAGCTGCGATACTCTCGCCGGTATTGTGCACCCACAGGCACACGCTCTCATTGCGTACACCTGCGCCCAGCGTAATATCCTCTCCGGACGCTGTATGCCGCAAGGCGTTATCAACCAGGTTGTTTAATACCTGCCGCATCTTGTCCGGATCCGCCCGCAGGGGGGGCAGGGTTGGACACTGAACCGTTACACGCCGCTGCGGGGCAAACAACTTAGCCCGTTGGGCCGCATCGGACAGCATGCCGGGTACATCCAGCGCCTGGCGGTGCAGAGGCGCGCCGGCGCCCAAACGGGCCAGGGTCAATAAATCATCGACCAGGCGGCTTAAGCGATCCAGCTCCGTTCTTGCCGCCGTCAGCACACGGGACTGCTCCCGGGGCTCCGCTGCCGCTCCCCGCTTCAGCACATCCAAATAACCTGTCACAACTGTAAGATGAGAGCGCAATTCATGGGAAGCGTCTGCCGCAAACTGACGGACCTGATCGGTGGCTCTCCGCTGGGCGGCAAAAGCGCTCTCCAACTGGTCAAGCATGGAGTTAAAGGCCACAAATAATTCTGTTACCTCATCCCCGCCGGGGGGCACCGCAACGCGGCCGGTCAACCTGTTTCCGGTGACGCCCCTCGCTGTGGCGGCCAGATTGGTCAACGGACGCAGGGCATAGCGGATGACCAGATATATCAGTCCGACCGCTGCCAACAATACCGCCAGGCCGCCGGCAAAAAGCAGCAGGCGCGTCCGCGCCAGTGAGACGTCAACACTAGACATTGAAGCACGGACCTCCAAAGCGCCCTGAACCAGCCCGCTGCTGTTAATAACCGGCGACAGGTAGACCAGCTCTCTCCCTGCCGTACCGGTCCGGATTTGGCTCAGGCTTTTGCCTTTCATTACCGCCGACAGAAGTGAGGGCTGCAGAGGTATCGCGTCTTCCAATGACTGGCTGTTGTTTGCCGACGGTTGGCCGTTTTGATTATATAACCGCACTTCAAGCCCCTGGGCTTCCAGTTCCTGCATCAAATCGGCGGCAGACGAGTACAGGTCTTCACGCAGCGGGGAGCGCAGACCGGCGCAATACTCCAATAACGGTTCCGCCTGAACACGCAGCTTGGCTTCGGCTATCTCCATTAAATCGGCTTTCAACTCGGCATAGGCCAGCAGGCCGTAGACCAGCAAAAGCAAGGTTAAAACCAAAAGCAGCCCCAGTGCCAGGCGGGCACGCAGGCTGTGCAGATATTGGGGAACATTCACGTCTTCACTTCCTCCAGGACATAGCCCGCGCCCCGTACCGTACTGATCAGCTGTGGTTCACCAAGCTTGCGGCGCAGGTACCCGATATACACCTCAACGACGCTGGCGTCCCCTCCAAAGTCATAGCCCCAAACATTTTGCAAGATGGTCTCTTTTGGCAGGACCTGATGCGGATGCTGCATGAACAGGTGGAGGAGAGCAAATTCCGTAGGGGTCAAAGCCAGGCGCAGCTGTCCGCGGCGGGCCTCACGGCGGGAAGGCCACAGGCGTACATCGGAGAATTCAAGCACATCTTTGTTATAAGCTTGTCCCCGCCGGCGCAAGAGAGCCTCCAAGCGGGCCAGCAATTCTTCAAAGTGGAACGGCTTGACGAGATAATCATCTGCCCCGGACCTCAGGCCGGCAACCCGGTCAGCCACCTCGTCTTTGGCGGTAAGCATCAGGATGGCCGGGTCTGCCAGTGTGCGAAGCCTCTGGCAGATTTCCGGGCCGGAAGTATCGGGCAGCATCCAATCCAGTATTACCACATCGGGCGGCGCCACCCGGGCACGTTCAAACGCCAGGCCGCCACTGACGGCGCTATCCACGGCATACCCTTCATAGCGTAGTCCCAGGGAAAGAAAATCAATTATCCCGGGGTCATCGTCAACTATTAAGACCCTAAATTTGGGCGCTTCAATAGACACGCTGCTCCCCCCTATGCATTTCATCCAACTATCAAGTACTAACATCTATGTATTCTTCTACAGACTGTAAATTACCTGGTTAATCGTTCAGCCAAAAACAGTTTCTACAGCTGCAGCGCTATGGCATAATGCGGCCGGGTACTTACAATATTGATTCCAAACATGCCAAGGCCTCTCTGGCTGAACTGAAGCCATCTTTTTGACTTAAAAGCTTTTGCAGAAACACAATAAACTGTCCGGAGAGAGGAAGTACTTCCTGCCAGGACAGCTCAAACTGGGACTCATCCTCCACCCAGGTGGTAAAAAGATCGACAGCGGCGACGCCAACTCCAAAAAGGTCGCTGCGCGGCGAAATTTCCCTGCGCAACAGTTTATATGTCTCAGGGCCAGGTATCTTCTTTAAGGAGGGAAGTTCTTTGACTTTTTCAGGCGCCCTCTTTTCGGATCCGACGGCGGCGCTAAATTTATATTGCAACGGGTCAGGACAAAAAACAAACTGAGCCGGATCTAGAAATCTGGCATAGCCAAAATCAATCAGAAATACCTGTTTATCTTTAAGCAACAGGTTGGAGAGACGCACATCCCGGTGGATGACGGCGTTTTCCTTCTGCGCCGGACGGTGCAGCCCATTGAGGATGGAAAGAAGCTGCAAGACGATACCCTTGACCTCTGCCTCGTGAAAACGGCGGCCTATATCAAGGATGGAACTCAAAGGCAGTCCATCGATATGCTCCTGGACAATATAATGGACATCTCCTGCCGTAAAAGCCTCCACAAAACCCGGTACGCGCGGGTGAGCAATCCGTCTGAGAATTTCCGACTCCAGCTGAAAAGGTAAAATACCGGAATTTCGCTCATCCTTGATCAAAGCTTTAATGGCATAGCAGCGCCCTTTGCGCCTGGCTCTGATTACAACCCCATAGCTTCCTTTACCAAGAAAATCTTCTATCTCATAATCTCTGATCCAGGGATGTTCCCTTCAGGAAGAAAAGAGATTACCCAGAAAACCCCTGCGGTGACGACGTTTGTGTGAACTGCTGCCATAGTGATGGCCGTGTGAATATTGAGGCTGGTTGGTATTTTGCGGATAATGCTGCGGAGGCTGTGCCGGAATATTTTGGTTTGGCCTGCCTTTTAATGAAGCGCCGCAACCGGGACAGAAAACCCAGGTGGGATCAGCCTGTTTTCCGCATGAGGGACAGTGCGGATTTTTTGTTGTTGCCGTGCCACAGTGAGGACAGAATTTAGCATCTTCCTGCAGGGATTTCTGACAATTAGGGCAATTCATATAAAAACCTCCTTATTTTTGAATTCCTTAGAATAAATACTCCGCCGGCAAGGGCGCCACTTGACAGGGTTGTCCAGCCTTTTTTCCATTTTAAGTATACCCCGGCCGACTGAAAATTAGCTGAGAATAAGCTAAGAGAATGCTAAGAGATCCTCTCCCCTGATTATTACTGTAGTTTTTAACCACAAAGAAGCCCCGCGTTCAACGCGAAACCTCAAATATGATCAAGAAAGACTAATGCTAAATACCTCGATGACAATCTCTAAGCCGGTCACCTGCTCATGAGTTATATTTTTTACTTACTTTTAGCGATGTTCTCAACCTTCTCGTTAAGGTAAACCCATCTTTCCATCTTCTCATTAAAGTCGTTTTTCCAGATCTTCCTTGTCAATTAATAATTGCTGCAGCAGAACATAGTCGGAAAAGGATTCATTAATTTTAGTCATTAAATTTTTAAGCTTGTCTTCATGCTCAGCAACATCTATTTCCGCATATTCTTTTTACTCATAAAAGGCATACCACCAATTAGGCCGGGCCCTTCAAAAAGGCCCGGCCTAATTACCAAATTATTTTAATTATTTTCCAGTCCACTCTTTTACTTTGTCCTGGTTTGCTTCGACCCACTTGGCAGCAGCCTCTTCAGGCTTCATACCGTTTTCAATGTCCAGCATCACGGCTCCCATGTCGGATGCCTCCCAATGAAATTTGTCCAGCACTGCATACACTTCAGGTTTATCCTTTTGCAAGCCCTTGCGCACAATAGTGTTGATATATTCTTCCCCACCGTAAATATTCTTGGGATCCTCCAAATATTTCAGATCCCACTTGGCAAACTTCCAATGGGGCGTCCAGCCGGTAACTACAATCCAATCCTTATTATCCTCAGCCTTTTTCAGTGCGGCTACCATGCCGGCACTGCTGCTGCTTTGTAATTCATAGTTCAGGTCATAATCCTTAATCGCCGTTTCCGTAGCTATCATAATACCGGCACCCGGCTCAATACCGGTTATTTTACCTGCAAATTTGTCCTTTACACTATTTAATTCCTCAATAGAATTAATCGTCACATATGCCGGTACCACCAGCCCAATCTTGGCCCCCTCTAAATTGGGCCCCAGGTCTTCGATCTTGTCTTTTACGTTTGCATAATAATCCTTGTGAGTAGACGGCAACCATGCTGCAACGATGCCGTCAAAATTGCCTTCCCCCACGCCAAGCCACATGGCAGCAGCATCAACTGCAGTAATTTTTACTTCATAGCCCAAATCTTCCAATACTTTTTTCACGACATTGGTGCTTGCGATCTCAGAATCCCACTGAACGTAGCCAAGTTCTACCTGACCCTTTGCGCCTTGGTCTTGCTGTGACGCCTTCTGCCCGCAACCGGTTACTATCCCGGCCAACAACACTGCTACAGCCAGCAAAACAATCAACTTCAATGCCCTCTTCATTTTTAAAATCCTCCCCTTCGTTTAAATTTATTTATATAAGCACCTAAACACCACAGCCTGCAAAAAAAACATTAATGGCTGGGGTGCTGGGAACTACGATTTTATCTTCCTCTTTTCGCCATAACTTTGGGTAATCCGGTCAAGGATCATGGCCATGATCACAATGGCCAACCCCCCTTCAAAGCCTTTAGCGATATCAAGCCGTGAGATACCGGCCAGCACTTCAGAGCCCAGGCCGCCGGCTCCAATCATAGCGGCAATAACCACCATGGAAAGGGAAAGCATGATGCATTGGTTGATACCTGCCATAATAGTGGGTAATGCCAGAGGTATCTGTACCTTGATAAGCTTTTGCCATTCCGTGGAACCAAAGGCTGTTGCAGCCTCAACCAATTCCAACGGCACTTGCCTGATACCCAGTCCGGTAAGCCGAATACAAGGCGGCATGGCGAACACCACCGTAGCAATCAGACCGGGCACCTGGCCCAAACCGAAGAAAAGTACCGCCGGGATTAGATACACAAAAGACGGCATAGTCTGCATTAAATCCAGTATAGGCATCGTTATTCTGTGCGCCAAATTGCTGCGGGTGGTCAGGATGCCTAATGGTACACCCATTATCAGGGCCAGAACGGTAGCTACAAGGACCAGAGCCAGTGTTTCTACTGAAGGTCTCCATAATTCCATATTATAGATCAAGTAAAGGCCAACCGCAGTACCCAAAGCTGTCTTCCAGTTGGATATAAACCAAACCAGTGCAAAAACCAGGATCACAACCAATATCGGGTGTACGCTTAATATGGCATGTTCAATAACGGTAACAATTTTTTCGATCACCAGCGTTACTAAATCAAAAACCACACCCAAATTATCCTGCGCCCATTGTACGAGTATCTCTACCCACAAACCGATCGGGATTTTAGGTAACACTACCATTCATCCCTCCTTTCCTGACCATTCCTGCCAGCACCGAGCCCTTAACCAAAATCCCCATTAGTTTATTGTCTTCACGGGTTACTGCCACGGGGAACCTGGAATCGGCGATGATCGGAATAATCTCAATAATCGGCGTATCCATATTCACTTTCGGGATATCTTTATAAATAATGTCCATGAAATTTTCTTTTTGTTCTTTTACTAACTGTACCAAGTCTTCGACAAGAACAATCCCGATAAGCTTTCGGTCTCTGGACACTACAAAAATACTGGATATGCCATGCTCTTTCATAAGTCGTAAAGCAACACGTGGACCGTCCTTCAAAGATACGACAGGAACCGGGGCTTTCATGACACCCTCAGCCGTCAGCACCTTGGATCGATCCACGTCTGCGACAAACTTTTCTACATAATCATTGGCCGGATTGGTAAGAATTTCTTCAGCTGTCCCAGTTTGTACTATCGCTCCGTCATTCATTAGAGCAATGCGGTCACCGATTCTCAGTGCTTCATCAAGGTCGTGGGTAACAAAGATAATCGTCTTGTTCAGGGAGTTTTGCAATGATAGCAGCTCTTCTTGCATCTCTTTGCGGATGAGCGGGTCCAGGGCGCTGAAGGCCTCGTCCATGAGGAGAATATCCGGGTCGTTGACAAGCGCCCTGGCCAGTCCTACCCGCTGCTGCATACCTCCACTGAGCTGCGTAGGCATACTGTCTTCCCAGCCTTTCAAGCCCACCACCTCCAGCATTTGCGCTGCCTTTTCCCGGCGCTTTTCCAGGGAAACTCCCTGGATTTCAAGACCGTAAGCCACGTTATTCAATACTGTGCGATGGGGAAATAAGCCGAAACGCTGGAATACCATGCTTATTTTCTTCCTGCGTATTTCTCGCAGCACTTCCGGTTTAGCTTTGGTTAAGTCCTGACCGTCTATGTCAATGGTCCCACTGGTAGGTTCAATGAGGCGATTTAGACACCTCAACAAAGTTGATTTCCCACTGCCCGACAGTCCCATGAGGACGAAGACCTCACCTTTATTCACATGGAAGTTTATATCGAAAACTCCGACTGTCTGACGGGTCTTTCCCATAATCTCACTTTTACTGCAACCCTCCTGGAGCATTTTAAGTGCCTCTTCTGGATGGTCGCCAAATATTTTCACCAGGTCTTTGACTATGATTTGACTCATTCTAGACCTTCTTTCATTATTATTCTTTTGCTGTCCTCCTCCAGCAACTTACTTGTTCATCTTAAGTTGGCAGCTAGTTATATTATATATATATATTTCTTGGCTTGTCCAGGATAAGAAGTTGAGTAATTAAAAAAACCCTGTCAAGGGATTAGTCACCAAGCAGAGTTCATTTTTGGTTATATGCTGGTTCATTTTTTAAGAAAGCCGCAAAGATCGCTCAGTCTGCCAACCACTCCGGCTCCCGCCGGCAGCGCTTCCCGTACGACCTGTTCCCAAGGCGTCCCCTGTACCGGCTCCAGAACGGCGATCACACCCCGGTCATCCGATTTCCGGATCAGCCTGCCGCAACCCTGCTTCAATCTCAGGCCCATTTCCGGATAGTCCACCGCAGTCAGCGGATTGAGCCCTTTTTCTATCGCCTCGTGACGCCTTGCTTCGATCAACGGGTCCCTTGGCGGAAAAGGCAGTCGCCAGACCACAAGGAGAGACAGTGCGGCGCCAGGCACGTCAATTCCCTCCCAGAACCCTGAGCCGACGAGCACCGATGAGACTTCCTCGCGAAACCTGCGGACCAGATATCCCCGTTCGGCGCGATCCTCCCATAGCAACTCAAAGGGTAGCTGGTACTCCTTGAGGCCCTTGCGAAGCTTTCGCACATCGGATGGAGCGCTGGTAAGCACCAATGCCCGCCCTCCAGAAAGCTTGAGCAGTGAAACCAGCCGTTTCAAGGCCAGGGGAAACCAGGTTGCTTCGTCACCTGGAGGCAAGCGCCGGGGCAGATAAATCAAAACTTGCTTCTCAAAATCGAAGGAACTATCTACAGACGAGCCCGACGGCTCCTCTAAACCAAGAGTGCGCGCGAAGTAACTGAAATCGCCTCCGGCGCTTAAGGTTGCGGAGGAAAACACTACAGGAATTTTTTTTGCAAAGAGGCGTGTCCTTAACAGCCTGCTTAAGTCCCTGGGCACAACCCAGAAGCTCCTGTCCACCCGGTCAACCCAGACGATGGCCTCTTGACCCCTATTACGGTAAAATCTGGCAAGCGCCGCCGTCGTCCGCTCAATTCTGGCTTCAAACGCCTGCAGCTGAGCGGTGGATAGTGACTCGAGGTGCAGCTCCTGTTCGTACTGCAACTCTACGTATAAGACATCCAGAGCCCGCCGCAAGGCGCCGGCCGCTTCAAGCAACTCATCGCCTACCTGGACGGCAAGCCTGTCCGTTCCCTCATCCTGGCTCGCCGCCTCGTAAAGCGTCTTGAAGAACTTGGCGGTGGCGCTTCTCATGGCAAAAGTAATGGAAACCAGGGAGGTCCTGGCTCCCTGGATTTGCTCGAGCAGGGAAAGCATGCTGTCGATGTCCTCCTTGACCACCTGCTGGCCGGCCCTCATCGCTGCCGGAAGCATCACTTTGTGCCCTTCGTCAAGAATTACCGCTGCATAGTCTGGCAGGAGAGGCAGCTTACCGTCAGCGATTCGTTCGTCACGCGTCCACAGATCTTCAAAAAATATGCCGTGGTCACAGACGATCAGATCCCGGGCCGGCCGGTAATGCTCTCTTGCCTTGACAAGCTTGCAAAAGCCCCGTGAAGAACATACCTCGCAAGACTCGGTCTCGTCCCAGGCGATTTGCGCCCACACCCGGTCGGATACTTGCGGCATCTCGGAGCGTTCACCCCGCTTGGTCACCTCGGCCCAGCGCACAACTTCTTCAAGCGCTCTGCCTGGTTGTCCCAGGGGCTGGTTTACAAGCCGGTTAACTCTTTCATCACAGATATACTGGCGCGGATCCTTTGCCATGCGGACATCAAGGTCCAAGTTGAGCAGGCGCGACAGCGTTTCGATATCTCCTCCGGACCCGACAAGCTGTTCCTGGAGCGCCGTTGAAGCGCATGCAATCACCACAGGCTTGCCGGTAAAGCGGGCGTAGGATATGGCCGTCAGCAAGTAGGCAAAAGTCTTGCCGGTACCGAGTCCGGCCTCCGCGAAGTGTACCTTCCGCCTGCACACAGCGTCGGCAAGCTGAAAAGCCGTGAAGATTTGTTCCTCACGGATTTCATAGCCATGGTCCGGCAGGACATCGTAGAACACATGTCCGATCCACCCGGCAAGCCTGGCCGGAAATTCATCTTTGCTGTGGTACTCAAAAGGCGCTTTGGGTCTGAAAATAGCGCACAAAGAAAAGCCCGCCTTCCAACGTTTTAAGGCTATGATGCCGAACGATATTACTTCGCTGCAACGGTCAATTATCCCTCTACTGTGAAATCAAATATAAGTTCCCGTACAGTGTGTCATACGCTGATCAGCAGTTGCTGTCTTTCCCACTGCTTGCTTTCTACTACCATTTTTTCCTTTTTTGGCTTCATTCAACCGGTTCCAGTTGATACAAATAATCAGGCCAAGATACAAAAATGATTAAAGGAGCTATCGCTGCTAAAGCGATAACCCCTCCTTCATCTCACATCTCTATGTTGTTTGCTGTTGCGTTACAGGTATATTTTTCTTTGTTATAGCAATATCGTATAAAACTTTAACAAGGTAACCGAACAACAGCATATTCAGAAGTGAAGTGATTACCAGCGCGGGACTATAAGGCGCTGCATGGACTCCTTTACTCGTCCAATAGAGAATATAATGGGTATTCATATAAACGGTAGCGCTGAACCCGGCAGATAACAGGAGCAGCCTCTTATCCTTTTCAAGAAATTTCACCACTTGCTTTCCGGTTTTCTGAAAATACCCAAAGCCGGTTTCCTATATAATTGACAACCAGGCCGCCCCCTGTTGCTATAAACTTGCTAAGCCAAAGACTCAACTGATTTTCATCATGCAAAACGGCCAGCAGGCCGAGTGACACCAGCAAGGACAGCCCGTTCACGATGATAAAACTCCCGGCCTCCAAGGCGTTAGCTTTCCTTACAACCCGGAAGGTCCACCTTCGATTGAGAAAATAACTATTCACAATACCGGCCACATAAGCCAGCGCCTGGGCCAGTAGATATGGAATCCCGCCTAAAGTCAGAAGAAAAAAGGCGGTAAAATCTATAGCCGTATTTCCTAACCCTACCGTGCAAAAACGCAAGAACCGGGCAGCTCTATGCTTGTTTGCGAACACGCCAGGTCACTCCCTTAAGCTTTGAACTATCAGCTTTTTCCTGATTCCGAAGAATATACAGCGGGCGGTTTTTGGTTTCATCATAGATTCTGCCGACATACTCCCCGAGGATCCCCAAAATGATCAGGATTACACCGTTGAGCAACAGCAGGCAGGCTATTAACGATGACCATCCGGCGACCGTGTTGTTCGTAAATAATCTTTGGCCCAAAGAGATCATCAGGTAGATAAAACTTGCCAGCGAAATTATAAAACCTAGATATGTGGCCAACTTCAACGGTTTATAAGAAAAAGAAGTGATCCCGTCCATCGAGAAGCGAAGCATTTTCTTCAGCGGGTATTTGGTCTCTCCGGCAAATCGTTCTTCCCGGACATACTCAACGGCTGCAGAACGAAAACCCACCCAACTGACCAGCCCGCGCACAAATCGATTTTTCTCCCGAATGCTGCGCATGGCGTCGCACACTTTCCGGTCAATCAGGCGAAAGTCGCCGGTATCAAGCGGAATATCCACTTCTGTCAGCACGCGCAGAGTACGATAGAACAAAGCCGCGGTCCATTTTTTGAACAGTGTCTCCCCTTTACGTTTTGAACGTTGCGCGTAGACGATATCATAGCCTTCCCGCCATTTGTCAATCATTTGCGGGATTAGCTCGGGCGGATCCTGCAAATCGGCGTCGATAATCACAATGGCGTCCCCGCAGGCATAATCCATGCCAGCGGTGATCGCTATTTGATGCCCGAAATTACGAGAGAAATCTAAGAGCTTAACACAATTGTCCGATTCAGCCAGGCCTTCTATAATTTCTGCCGTCCGGTCCCGGCTGCCGTCGTTGACAAACAGCAATTCATACGGCTCGCCGATTACCTGCATGACTCGTGTCAGCCTGCGGTAGGTTTCATGTACAACGGCCTCTTCGTTAAAGACCGGTATGATTATGGAATAGCAAACGTTTCTTGTCATCAATCTCATCCTCGTTAAATATTTTGCCAAGGCGAGTCAGGGGACGGTTCTCTGTCTCATTCATCCCCTTTAGGTTTTTAAAGAGTTACCTCATATAATACGTTTTCGTTCCCCCTGCCCATAGGACCACTACTCTGGGAAGAGCCTGTTTGCCAATCTTCCCCTGGCACCTCCGTACTGTTGGCCCGGATCCACTCCATCACTTCGTTCGAGCCGCCTCTGCCGCCGGAACCGGAGCCCGACGGAATCAAGAAGTATTTCACTTCCTTGTTGGCCACCATTTGCTGCAGCTTCTCGACCGTGAGAATGGGGTCCGAACCACTATATCCCCCCATAGCTATGACCGCTTTGCCGGTTTCAATGATATAAGACTCGGCCGTGGAGGCCTCGGTGGTGGCAAACAGGATAGTTTCCCCCGTATTATTCCTGGTCACATATTCAAGTAATTTATCGTTAACACTTAAACCCTGCCTCCCACCGTTGCCCTGTCTTTGGCCGAAGCCCTGTTGGCTGGGGCCGGCTTGAGGCAGATGGCTGTTGTCGCCATAGAGAAGCGGCGTAGCCGACCAGTAAAGTGGCGCCACCAGCAGTACCAGCATCCCGGCCATGGCCGTCAGCTTTTGTTTTTTGGATACCAGGACTAAGACCAGTGCCAGTCCAAGGCCTGCGGCTCCGATGCCGATGGACCAGCCTGCACCGATTTGCTTTTGGTAGGGCTGCAGTATATACAGTTCAAAAGCTGTTGTCACCAGAATACCCGCCGGTAAAAGCCACTTTTTCCAGCCTGCCCGGTCACGATAGTGGTTCCAAAGCTCAACCCAGCCTCCTCCGGCGAGCGCCGCAATAGGTGGGGCAAGCATGATCATGTAATAGTGATGGAAAAAGCCCGCTACGCTGAAAAACACCATTCCCGGGATTAACCAGGCCAGCCAGAACAATGTCTCTTTTTCTTTGTCCGTAAGCTCTCTTCTCCGGCGCAAGCCTGCCAGCAAGCCTGTGCAGGCGAACGCTACAAAGGGCAGCAGCCAGCTGATTTGTCCGGAAAGCGCGGATTGGAACAGGCGCAATGGACCGGCCTGGCCGGTACCAAACATACCGCCGCCCCCTTCGGGCATTTGACCCGGTCTTCCATTACCCTTACCCTCTGGGTCATAGCCTTGCGGACCGTTGTTACCAGCTTGACGCGGCTGCCCATTGGGCATGTTGCTCCCGTCCTGTGGTGGCTGCTGGTTGGACATGTTGTTTCCCTTCTGTGGCATTTGCTGCCCGCCAGGCGCGCTGTTTCCATCCTGCGGAGCCTGCTGCACTTGCTGCTGGCTGGACGTATTGTTTTCGTCCTGCTGCATTTGCTGCCGGTCCGGTTTTGTGCCCCCGTCCTGCTGCCTTTGCCCTTGCTCCGGAGCAGCGCCACCTGGGCCCATGCCACCCCTGCTCATTCCCTTCAGGCGCTGGATCCCGTTATAGCCGAAGGCCAGCTCCAATACGGAATTCGTTTTGCTGCCTCCGATATATGGGCGGTTTTCTTGAGGGACAAGCTCTACGGCAACAGCATAGGACACGGACACTCCGACCAGGACAACTGTTGCCGCCGCAAGGATAGCCAGTTTCTTTTTCCAGGCGCCCTTGAATGCAAACAGGTACAATAAGTAAAAAGCCGGTACGACCATGTAAGCTTGCAGCATTTTCATATTAAAGCCGACACCAATCATGGCAAAGGCTCCAAGCAACCAGGGCAGTTTCTGATTGCGAATCCCCCGGAACAACATCCAGGCAGCGACAAGGAGCGTAAATACCAATAAACTGTCTATATTATTAGTACGGCTCACCGCGACGGCAATCGGGGTACAGGCTATAATCAAGCTCGCGAGCCGGGCAGCCGTTTGACCGAAGGTCGGTTTGACCAAAATATACATCAGCAAAACGGAGCCGACACCGGCCAAAGCCTGCGGGAGAATTACGCTCCAACCATGCACCCCAAAGACATAGGCGAATACTGTCTGGACCCAAAACGTGACCGGTGGTTTATCCACCGTAACGTACCCGGCCGGATCAAGAGAAGCGTAGAAAAAATTGTGCCAGTTTTGCAGCATACTGGTTACGGCCGCAGTGTAATAGGCATTGGCGTACTGCTCCTGCCAGATGTTGAAAATATTTAAGAAAGCGGCTAGCAAGGCAATGCCTATCAGGAGCCAGTCTAAGCTTCGGCCTTGTTCCAGTCTCATGGTCATGTCCCCCCACTTAATTCCTCATGTCCATTTATACGATGAATAACCCATCGTAATATACGTGCCTTATATCACAATAATAACCAATTTAGCTGAATTGACACTTAACAGCAACTGAATATTAATTGAGAGCCAGCTGAATATACGCTGAAAACAAAGCCCTGTTTTTTGATGATGCAGGAGGTTTCCTGCCGCAAACAGCAAAACGGCATTCACGCACTGGTAAACCGTGCATAAGTGCCGTCACTAAAGTTGTCGATATAGACAAAAAATATATTTTTAAAATAACTAACTGTTGGCTTTCCTTTTAGCAAAGGAAAGGATCCCACCCAAAGCAATACCCAAGGCAGCCGCCGCCAAAACCCTGTACACAGGTGGAAGCATAAATACAATGGTATGCGCGGGTACCCAGAAGAAAGGTAATGTTTTGGCATAAACAAATTTAATAAGATTATCAAGGTTCATGTTTTTAATAACTTCATCTACAGTCGGTTTGGCGCCACCGGCAAAAGACAAATCTATATACGTATCTGTGAACCTGTGAACACCCATCAACGTTACTCCGAAGGTAATGTTCATAATTAAACTTGTAAAAAATGCTGATACGATTTGATAGCCGTTGCCAGGCAAAAGCCCATTTGCTAATGCTGCAGTAACACCAGCATTAAAAATTGTAAATGAAAGCGTAATTCCCATACCAAAAATACCCCAAAGGATCGATTTATAGATGGCGCCTTTCGGTTTAACCCATTCACCGGTTACAATTCGCGCGCCCAACCAGTCACCCATTGAGGCTAAGATAAAAAACTTAATAAAGCCCATGGAATAAGGATGTGCTGTCGTTAGTGTTACAAAAACAGCATGAGTTGACGGATAGATTAATAATGCTGCAATGACCGCCAGTATCGCTAACCAAATAATATCCCCTATATTCAATCCCTTTTTCATTGTTACCACTCCCAAACAAATACTGCCAAGATTCTTTCTCGCAATAAATTCATAACTCATCTCACAAATGAACTATTGTAATAGGGCTCATTAGTATTATAGTTTATCTTTAATACTATTAGGAGCCCGTTATTTGATAAATAAAATTGCAGGTCCACCTCCCCATCCTGCTAGCAAATTTATCCTGACGTTAATAAATAAGCAAGTTATATGCCAGCAAAGGCTTTTGGCTGCCACATAAACCATACATCCTGAAATCCTGAGTATCTATCAATAACGGGGGCCTTGCCAATCACTCCATGCCGGAACTAATAAAACCAACAAAAATTTATGTGTATAATTTTTTAACACCTTCAGTGCCTGGTCATTATTTGTACAATTAATTGTACTGAGCTTATGGACTCACAATACACAAGGGAATTTTATACGGCCGGCTTCCTGTGACGCCGGCGCACACTGCTATCAATCGGGCGCTTTGTCCTTCTTTACTCCAGGCATCTTAAGGAGTGACCCTACCTGTTTACTCCCCTATACAAAGGGTCCCCCGTAATACTTGTCAAGTTATAAGCGCAAAACGGGATGATGCGCCTATCCGGACTCACCACATGTATATAGCACTCCTGCAACCTGGTCAAATCAAGATTCCAGGCATCCTGAAATGCCATACCGGATACAGCCAAGGTATACAGGGCTCTGCGTTCCAAAAACTCATCAAAAGATCCGGGCGCCGCATACCTGGAAATCACCCACTTGGGTTCCGGCGCGCTGCTCCATTGACGGGCCACATACTCTCTGGCTTTTTTCGAATCCCCGGCCGGCTTTTGCTCCGTGGAACTACTGCAGCAGCAGTTTTGTGTCTTTGGCAATACCTTGAGCGTGCCGTCGGGTTGCAAAAGGAAGCTGGCATTGAAGGAACAATAGGAGTTTTCAGCCGTACCCGGTCTAAAGTCTTCCACCTTCATCTGTCCACCGGTCTGTTCTTCGATCGCGCGCAACACATCTGGTATCGTTATGCGCTCGTTTTTCTTTTCTCCATACCTGCCAAAATAACTGACCGGCTGGAAATGAACTCCCCGTATATGTGGCATGTTTTCTATAGCAAAGCGGATGATCGGACCGATTTCATTTTCGTTCAAGCCGGGCACGAGGGTGGGGACCAAAACCACCCCCAGGCCCGCGTCAATGCAGTTTTCGATGGCCTGAAGCTTGGTTTCGAGCAACTTGCGGCCTCGTAAAGCGAAATAAGGCTCATCGCTCATTGCATCAAATTGCAAAAACACACAATTAAGTCCCGCCTTTTGCAGCGTTTCTACATAGGCAGGCTCTTCGGCAAGGCGCAATCCATTGGTATTGAGCTGAAAGAAAGAAAAACCTTTTTCCTTGCCCAAACGGATGATGTCTGCGATGTCATCACGCAATGAAGGCTCGCCGCCGGATAATTGGATGTTAAAAGGTCCGCCGCAGCGCATCAAGGTATCATACCACGCGCCAATCTCCTCCAATGACGGGTCCGGGGCGGCGTTTTCCTGCGAGGAAGCAAAACAGACCGGGCACAAAAGATTGCATCTGTTGGTAATCTCAAGCAATACGCAACAGGTATTCTGACGATGGCCGGGACAAATGCCGCAATCATAAGGGCAGCCCTTGTCCACTTTTGTGATGCAGCTGACAGAGGGAGAAGGCTGTCTGATAAGCTCCCATGATTTATAGTCAGGAGGACCGTTCCAGATGATAGTTTTATAATCACCATGTTGCGGGCAGGTTTTTTCCAAATAAACTTTAGCGCCATATTTGACCTTTTGCGCCGGAATACGCGAAAGGCAAACCGGGCAAAGGCTTTCTGTTTCCCCCAACACGATCTTTTCGGGAAAATACGGGCATTGAGACTGGATGCACTTTTGATTATTCATAAACTGGCTGCAGATGTAGCGGCTACGACCATTATTATCAAACTCTTTGATGTTTCGTTTGGCCGTTTCAATTGAAATCATCGCATCCCGTTTACAACACCTTGGTCCACCAAATCGACTGATTTCTAATAGCGCCAAAGCTGTCAGGCGGTTGGCAGCACCTCTTTCCTCCTTGGAATAAGGAGTTACCTGATGGATGATAGAATAAGCGACTCCCACGCCGACCCCGGCCCCACAGGCGCCATGAGTCCCGCATACCCCGCCTTTAATGTCTTTACCCCGCTTTATGGCTTCTTTTATTGCCTGCGCTTGTTTGTCTTTTACTGAATTGCCGTATGCAGTCACCAACACTGCAGCAACGATACTGTGATATTCCGGGCCATGCATGTGCAAACCAGGCAGTTTAAAAATCTGTAAGGCAATTTCTACAGGATCTGTTAAATTTGTAGCAACACATACCCGCTCCACAACATCAAGAATTTTTTCTCTATGACACTCATCACAAATATAATGACCATTTACACATATAGTATTGGACTGTTCTTCCTTACCGCAAATCACGCATTTAACATCTATAGCAGAATCAGCATTATAAAATAATTCTCCCCCGCATACCAAACAACCGGATGCATGATCAGTATTACAGCTACAAATAATCTCCTTTTGCATTTTTACATCTTTCACCACTCTCTAAACACCCTTTGTTGAAACAGATAAAAAATAGCCCGGTTTGGCAAACTTGGCATGGCGCCATTGCTTGCAATCAAATAGATTCTCCAGGCTCCCATATTCCCAAATCGCCCTAATGGCAAATTCCGTGAAGGCTTTGGAGCAATCAATAAATTGAATACCCGAAAACCCGCATTGCTTTAACAATTCCACCCATTGGTCTTGCATCATCAAACTGACGTCCAGCGTATCCAGTCTCGTGGTTTGCGGTTTCCGGCGCACATATAAATCGGATATTAAGACCTTGCCGCCGGAAATCAAAAGCCGGTTACACTCTTCTAAAACATGTTGAGCCGGCATCACGGAAAGACTGCATTCACAAATCACGGCATCAAAAGAGCCCGCATCAAATGGCAGTTCAGTTCCATCAGCGACCTGCAAATACGCATCAGGGTATTTGATACGGCCTTTTTCGATCAGTTTTTGAGAACTATCCACGCCTATTGCCTGAAAACCAAGCTTGTTCAATTCAGACACCGTACTTCCCAAACCACAGCCAATATCAAGTATTCTCGCCCTGTTTTCCAGTGCCGCCAATTCCAGCAATTGTCCGGTAAGCTGCAATCCGCCCGGCCTCATGGCGCCTTGCGGCATTTGCATCCAGGTATTGCTTTCATATTTATTCATGGGCTGCCCCCCAAAAAATTTGTGTAGATGAGGCTGTTTTATGGATGGATACTTCAAATAAAGTCATGCTCCTGCAAAATTTCCAGGCATTTTTCTGTGGTTTGCAAAAGAGCATCATTGCATATCCAGGCAGGCTGGCCTCCCGGACCCAGTAGATCGACACAGTTGACTCCGCCGAAATGAGCATCAAACCAATCCACCAGTTCCGCACATACTTTCCGCAAGGTTTCCTGATCGAAATCATATAGGGCCAGCGCGCAAACTCCTCCTGATAAAACACCGCAAGTATGCTGCGCATACATGCCATAACACAACCCGCGTATTGACTGCACCAAATCAGCGTTTTCCTTTCCCTGCGGCTCCAACCCCACAAGGACAAGTATCATCTGCGCACAACAAAAGCCTTGCATTTTCAGTTCCACGATGCGCTGTTGTACCGAATCCATTACAGACTTTCCTCCCTGAAAAGCTATATTATTTATCTTCCAATTCTCTTTCTATCTGCTGCATTTTACCCATCACAACCTCTTCCGGGATATAAACAAGCTTGCACACCGGGCATGTTGGAAATTGATGCGTCATCCTGTGACCAAGGTATTCAAGATTGATACTTGTCAGCTCCAGTTCCCTATTGCACTTCGTGCAAATGAGTTTGTCCGGCTCCATCACCACATCACTCTCCTTCTATGGTCAGCCTGTGGCAATACGCGTTAATAATTCTATAGGCCCCTTCCTCAACTTGATAAATCACCCAGTATGTCATAACACCCTGCCTTTGATGACCGATATAATAGCCCTTTGCAGGATTAAAAATTTTGTTGCCTGAAGACTCGCAGTATTCTATTGTTTCACGTATATCGTCTTCAACGATCAGTTGTTTATTTAACTTCTCCATAAGTTCCGGTGAAATCAATATGGCTGGCTTTTGCCTTTCTTCATAGCTCTCCTCTTGCCAGATATTTTTCAAAAGAGAGGCTTTTAAAGCCACCCGGTTGTTCCTGCGGTCCGTGAGAGAAGGCGGTTTGCGCAACTCGCCATTGATGTCAAAAAGAACATCCAGCACATGGCGGCAAGGCTTGCCCATATCAGCAAAAATATCCCTGCAATTTGTACAATAGGTGATATATGGATTTTGGCCAAGCTCAATTCTTTTCCTGGCGATATCCTTTGCCAAAGCAGGATTGGCGGTATAAATATGTCCGCCATAACCGCAGCACTGAGCCGTTTTCTCCCTGTAGGGCAACTCATCGATCGCAAAACCGGCCTTTAAGACAAGTTCGCGCACGCTTTTTTGCATGGATTCATCGTAACGGCTGGAACAGGGATCAAATATGGAAACGGCGGCATTACTTACGATATGGTTTAAAGGCAGTCCATGCTCTTTGATAAAGTCATATAAAGAAATCTTCTTGATCTGGGGCAGGTATTTGGTAAACATCTTTTCACAAGTTGGACAGGCCAATATGGCGACAGGCTTTCCCATATCCTCCCATTGCTTTCGTATCCCAGCGGTTATTTCTTTCGTTAAGGGCTCATCCCCTGCCCATTCGGCGGGTGCGCCGCAACAGCTCAAAATTATGCCGGACTGAGGAAACTTTTTTAATAAATAGGCATACGGCCTTTCTACATATGCCGGCTCCGAAGCTCCCAGTTGACAACCCGGGAAAAATATGTATTCACTTTTTTGATATCCGGGCGCATTTTTAGCCACATAGGCTTTTTCACTTGCCGCGAATTTCATATCCCGGATCCAAAAATCATGAAAGGCGGGCGGCAAGGACCCTTCCCGGTGCATAATGCGGCGCGCTTCCAGCAAAAAATCGCCCATATCGATGTTTTCAGGACAGACGGTTCCGCATAAACCACAATTATTACAAGAACTAAGCATCCTTGTTGCCACTCTCGGCTGCAGGCTTTCCACCGGATTTAAAGTCATCCGCACGTCGCCGGCGATGCGTTTGGGCATTTTATTATACCGCTTTATCATATCGCAAGCGTTTATGCAGTCCCTGCAATCGCATTTCAAACACCGTTTCGCTTCGTAAACGGCTTCTTCCTTAGAATAACGCTCGGCTTTTACCCCTTTGGATGGCTCTATTTTACCGATATCCATTCTAAGGCGTGAGGTTTTGTCGAGATCTATGCCCAGCATCACATGCATACGATTCGTTTGTAAATAAGATTCTATGGATTGAGCGGCACGTATGCCCTGTTCGATGGACTGCATGGGAGTGGTTCCAAGCAAGAAACCAGCCAAAAAAATCCCCTTTATCGCGCTCCCCAGCGAATCCCTGTTCAATCCCTCCAGCAGGCCAAAGGATGCCCCGTCTTTCCCGGTAGCAATCAGTACCGCATCAAAATGATTTTGAAGTTCACCTATATTTTCAATTTCCGTATCCAACTTAAGGGTATATTCAAAAAACTGCATCTGGTTTTCGATTTCCGGAATAAATATGTCAGGGGAAAGCAAATCCCACAATCTTCCGCCGATCTTATCTTTCTTCTCAAATATGGTCACATCATATCCATGCGAAGCGAGCTTTACGGTACAGCTTAAGCCGCAAAGGCCCGCTCCCAGGATTGCTACTTTCTTATTTTTTTTAAGCACCCTATATTTAACCGGTGCGGTGGACCGGGTATAATCTACTATTGCTTTTTCCAATTTTAACATGTCAATAGCATCATCTATGTCTTTTCTCACACATACATTTAGACAGGGCTGATCACAAATTTTAGAAACAATGCCCGGAAAGAGGACCTTGTCCCTGTACATGGTGTATGCGCTATTAAAATTTCCCTTTTGCAATTTAGTGTTCAACATAACGACATCCAGGTCCAGCGGACAGACACACCGGCAGGGAGGTTTTTCCCCGTTGCAACAATCCTTTACATATTTGTCCATGTCTTTGGACAATATCCTGCCGCTGGCCGGCGCATTGAGTAAGCCTTCCAGTAATTTCGCATCGCTATTACCCATAATAGATAATTCTCCTTTTACCGGGGGCGTAATAAAGCAAAGGCATCAGTGTTCACCGCAGCAGTTTTTTGTTTCATCGGTATCCGACTCACTGGGGCAGCCTGTGCCGCCGATGCAATCGGTTATTAAATCCAGCATACTCTCACAGTTTAGCGCATCTGTAACGGAGAGCCCACTTCCAAGTGATCGGGTCACATGATTGTCCGCCAATATCTCAAAGGGTATTTTCTCAATTTCACCACAAATCACCAACTCGCAATCCCTGTCTACAATTTTTTCTGCCAGTTCTGTGTTTTCCACGTCACCCTCACTTTTTTCAATCGCCTCAACAATGCATTGCTTATCCATGTCCACAATTAATAGCCACCGGGCATCAGCAAATTTCTCTGAGACCTTGCTATTGCCACCACAGCCATCCGACATTACTGCGATTTTCACTTTTCACTCCTCCTGTTTGCCATTTATTGGTAGTGCTGCAGCCATATGGCTGCAGCACTACCGCCGGCAATTACTATTATCATTTGTTTAAATGGAATTCAGGCTCACATCGCGCCCTAAAGAGCCATGTCGGGACCTGTAGATTCAACCGGATTTTCCGCGATATCATCAAGCGCTTCAAAGAGGTCGGAGCCGAGGAAGTATTTTTCAGGTTTAAGCTCTTTTCCTTGCGCCTTTGCTTCCATGGCTGCTTTCACTTTATCCGGAGTGGCGGGGAGATCGTAAATTCTTACGCCGGCGGCATTATTGATAGCGTTAATTACTGCCACATGGCCTGCAGACTGGAATCCTTCGCAACAACCGACCGAGCCAAAGGGAGCGGTTTTTCTGGGGGAAGGGACGCTTTCCAGATATATATCATCAGGAATATCGTCCGCATACAGGAAGCCGCACCGCACAAGGCTGCTGTATTTATTATTGTCAATGTACTTTTCCGAAAGCGCAAAACCGATGGAGTGGGTCAGGGCGCCGTATGCCTGCCCTTCAACCGCTTGGATACTGCCTATAGCGCCGATGTCATAGATCATTTTCATGGCCACGACTTTTGTTTTACCTGTGGCGACTTCCACTTCAACTTCCGCAAGGAAAACGGCGTAATTGTAAACAGGAGTGGGATCGCCGACGCCTGTGTTCGGATCAAGGTCGACAGTGATATCAGTGGTATCAAATACTCCAAGATATTTAGTCGGGATTCCTTCGGCAACCATTTCCGCATGGGTGCGGTAAGTGCCATCATCTTTACGCATCGCGTTAAGCAGTTTCTTCGCTGCATTAATGGTAGCATTGCCTGCCATATAATGTGAACGGTTGGCTCCGGCAGGACCTGTTTGCGGACACTGTGCCGTATCGTTTTGCACCAGTTTGATTTGCCTGTAGTCGAGATTCAATTCTCTCAAGCTTTCATGGGTAAGGACCAGTGTACCCACATCGCCGCCCTGACCCTGGTCTTCCCAGGTATTGTAATGGGTGATCGTACCGTCTTCATTCAGCTCAAGAGCAACTTCCGCATGGTCCGCCGGCCCCCCGGTAACATTGTAACCGCCGAAAGCAAGACCTACGCCACGTTTCTTTTCAGGCGTGCTCTGGGCTTCCGCCCTGGCCTTAGCCTCTTCGTATAGGGGACGGAGCCTGTCCATAAGTGTGGTAAAGGGATATTCTTTAAATGGATAACTGTTGATGTTGGTATCCCCCGGCCTTGCCAGGTTTATATACCTGAATTCAAAAGGATCGATACCGGCTTTTTCCGCCAGCATATCAACTATTGCTTCAGACATGGTGTAAGCCTGTGAATTGCCATAGGAACGATAAGCGGTACCAAAAGTCTGGTTAGAGAAACCTACTCTGGCCAAAGCTCTTACATTGGGGATGTTATAACTAAAGCCTGCAAAACGAATGGCTTTTGATGCAAGAATGGCAGCCATTTCAGTATAAGCGCCATGGTCATAGGCAAAATCAAATTCAAAACCGGTAATTTTTCCGTTTTTGTCACAACCCATTCTGGCGTTGGAGTAATGGGCGGCGCGTTTGCCAGAAAAGGCATTGTGTTCCGCATAGCTCATGGTCAGGGTGACCGGGGCTCCATCAAGGGCCAGGGTGCAGGCCGCCGCTAGAGCGGAGCTGGCTGGAGATATACTAGAACCAAAGCTGGCGCCCGTCGGATTTTCGATAACCCTGATCTTACCATCAGGCAGTCCCAGGCCTGGTGCAAGTGTGATGAGCGGGAAGAGGAGAGCAAGTGTTTTGTTATGAATACATACGTTACCGTCTTCATCGATATAAGCCTGGGTAACATCCGGCTCCATGATGAGGTGAGGCTGGCTGGTACTATAGAAACTGCCTTCAACAACATAATCGGATTCAGCCAGAACATCACGGGTATCTTCACCTTTGAAAAGAGGCATTCTCAGATACTCATTGGGTATACCTTCATGAATTTCTGTTGCCCCAGGGGCAACGGCATCCAGATAGCTCATGTAGGCCGGCAATTCCTCCAAATCAAGTTTAACCTTTTTCGCTGCGGCACGGGCGCGTTCTTCCGTTTCCGCCGCTACAACGGCGACTACATCGCCATATCTGAATACTTTCGTATCCGCGATAATAGGACGCTCAAAGCCATCGGCTTTAGAGCGGGGATGGGCTACCGGCAGCATAATCCTGTTGGTCCCTTTGATATCTTTGGAGGTGATCACTTTTACCACGCCGGGCATTTTTTCCGCTTCAGAACAATCAATACCTTTAATAACGGCATGGTTCAAGCCAGGCTGTACAATGGCCAGGTGCAAGGTGCCGGGCGGCATTTTCAGCTTGATATCGTCGCCGTAATCGCACAAACCGGTAACTTTGGCAAGCGCGGCCGGGCGCGGGACGTTCGTGCCGTAAATACGTCCATCCGGGGGAGCCTTGAAGGTAATGTCTTCCATAGTGGCTTCGCCACGCATGACTTTGGCCGCTTCCATAACCGCGTCAACAAGCGGTTTCCACCCCGTGCAGCGGCAGGCATTGCGGTGCACCGTGAACCAATGGCGCACCTCTTCTCTTGTGGGATTCGGATTTTGATCTAGAAGCCCCTTTGCAGATACGATAAACCCGGGGGAACAAAAGCCGCATTGCACACCACCGTAAGTAATCCAGGCCTGTTGCAGCGGATGCAAATTGGTTGGAGTGCCAATTCCTTCAATGGTTACTATTTTACTAAAATCAGGAACGTCTTTAATTTTCTTGATACACGAGCGTACAACTTCACCTTCCAATATAACACTGCAAACACCGCATTGTCCAGTTTTGCAACCTAACTTCACCCCCGTCAGGCCAACTCTTCTGAGCACATCCGCCAGAGTGTCTTTCTCAGGATCACAAACCATCATTCTGTCTGCTCCGTTTAAGTTCAACCAAATTTTCCTTAAAGCCATAAATTCTCCCCCTTTCATTTTTTGCACTTTGCAGTTGGTGTACTTACGACTTTAATTAAGAATAACTTGAACATTCATAAAATAATTGGATATTTCGGCGAAACCAACTTATGGCTACCACCCATAGAAAGGGGTTTGATATCTGTCAGATTTAAAAATAAAGAAACCGTCCCTAACCTGTTGCCGGTTAATGGGCGGTTTATAAATATCACGCATGAAAAAGCATAACAAAACCTGTCTTTTTTGCCGGCAATTTTACAGTGCTGCTTGTGAATAATCTTCGGCGCCAGTATTACAAACATTAATCGCAGTTTTATTTGTTCTATTTTTATACAATAAATTCATATATATATTTCTAAACCTGGAAGGTGAAGTCATGGAAAAACCTTTGAATTCGTTGATAAAGTGAGATTGATCAAAGTAGCCTAACTCATTTACTATATCAGGAACACCCTGCCAGTCCTCCTGCATAACCATTCTTAGCGCGTTTTGGAAGCGAACAATACGGCTATAGTGTTTAATGGACACACCATAAGTCCTTTTAAAATTTTGCCTGCAATATCTTTCAGAATAACCGGTCTCTCTTTCAATATCTTCAAGTTTAATATTTCCGCGCGATAAGCAGATAAGGATAGCGCAGTATTCTGTGAAATCGGGGAAATATGTCTCATCTATCAAGTTAGACATGGCATAGTTCTGGAAAAGCTTTATCCGCTCATTCATGCTATCTTTCATAGCAATTTTTTCAATAATGGATGAATTAACAAAAACATCTTCCAGTTTTAATACGTTGTTTTTTAGATCACCCAAGCGGGCCTTGATATTTTTTATGCCTACCACAGAATAGGGCTTAAAACCAAAATAAGTCGTATTTGGCTCAAGCATGATTTTCGCCCATCCTTCATGTATGCCCCATATCAATGCAGCTGGATTGTTGGGGTTGCACTTAAAGATTATATTCACACAAGCATCCGGTACGATACCGATAAAATCATCCTGTGTATCCCTCGTAGTAAACTGATAGTATACGGCATTATTTTTTATGCAGATAGGATTCCAATTTACTAATTTTTCCCGGTAATTATACATAGCGGAACTAAGCCAAGGCTGGTGGGGCGGCGGTATCGCGCGTAATTGGGCGTTAATATTTTTATACTCCATAGAATCAACAACCCTCCTGTCCATCAATTACCCCTGGCAAGGGCTTTCTTTGGTGTTTCCTGTCCATCAGCCAACTGCCTGCATCTTAGTTTTTGTTGCGGTTGTCCCGGATAATTCGCTTTGCCGGTTTCCAGAGTTCCGGTGATGTATCTATTTGAACTGGCGCCAAGATTAAATTTCCCTTCTTGATGTTTCTGGAAAGCACAGGAACAGAAAATAGCGCTTTTTCAACCAATCCCGGTATTTCTTCAGCAGCCCAGGCGGCTGCCAGTACTCTGACAGCCAATCTGTCCCTGCCGTTTTCCGGCAGTAAAGATGCCTCAAAGTCCACAACACCGTTTACTGCAAAAAGGACCTCGTCCAGTATGGACAAACTAAGCAGCTCGCCCCCCGTTAAGGTGATTCTGCCCTGAACCCGGTCCCGCACGCAAGACATACGCTTCAGCACCGTACCGCAGGGGCAGGGTTCGGGCATAAACCGGGCAATATCTCCGGTACGGTAACGGATCAGGGGCATACCCCGGCGGGTTAGCGTTGTGAAAACCACTTCCCCTTCTTCCCCTTCCGGTAAAACTTCGCCGGTCAAGGGATTGATTATTTCAAAAAGCAAATCCGCCTCCCGCAGGTGATAGCCTGCCCGCGCTTCACACTCGACGCCGCCCCCCAGGCCCATTTCAGTCATGCCATAATGGTTGAAAACACGGCAGCCCCATGTTTCCTCCAAAAACCTTACAATCGCGCCGGGAACGTGGTCCGTACTCAGCAGCAGGCTTTTCAACCTGATCTGGTGTTTTCTTTTGTCAGACTGCCGGCAGCGGGCGAGTGCCAATACTTGAGTCGGAATCCCGACTAGGGAGTCAACCTGTTCCACGGCCATAATCTCCAAGACAGCCTCCGGGTCCCGGACCACCCCGTAGGGAACGGGTTTCACCTGCATGCGGCGCAAACCATCAGCCAGCAGGTCACCCACACTGCCGGGCGAGTATCCGGGCAGCAGGATTAACACCTTGTCGCCCGGCTGAACCAGGGTGGACATACCATGCTGAAAAAAGTCCCTGGTCAGTTCCTGATCCGCGGCTGTAAAATATATTCTCTTGGGCAGGCCGGTGGTGCCGGAAGTGTCCAGGGTTACCACCCGGTTAATCTGATCCTGTGAAACACAAAGCAGTTGCAGCGGGTTTTGTCTGATATCCGCAGGAGTAGTAAAAGGTAATCCGCCAAGATCCTTTAAGGACTGGAATTTATCTATGCCGCACCGCGCCAAACGGCGCCGGTAAAAGGGGCTCTTGTCGCGAGCGAGGGTCAGAGTCTCCCTTAGTTGCTGAATTTGATAAGTCTCTATGATGGAGCGGGTTAACTTGCCCAAACTGCCATTGTGCCCTTCTATCTTCGCGAGTATCCAGCTTTCCAGAGGTGTTTTTTTGTACAATTTGCCGACCGCCTCTACAAGGTCATATTGTGATGCATGCCATGGCATCTTTTTTATAGACGTCCAGTTCAAAGGACATCTATAATAAAAATGCAGTTACCCCTGTAGGAAACTGCATTACTAAAAAGGATATATCTATATTATTATATAGAATATATACTTATAAGTATTTCCTTTCCAACAGGAGGCGCAAATGTTTCCAGCTACACCCTAACGGTTAACAACCATGGCAATCGCTGTAGGTTGGTTAACTCGGAAATAAATATTCATTATTTAAATAAATGAAAAATCCTTTTGCTATTTATATTTTACACACTAGCAAAGTATATGCCAATAAACGGACTCACTCCCACAATCCCAAAACATATCTACTTTTTGATGAATTTTTATAGACCCGTCCCTGACTGGTTAACAGTACAGGATATTTTTTGTGTCTAATTTTTGTACATATTTTTGAGGTTTTTAATTATTGAACAGCAACACAATAAATCCCAATTTTTTTAAAGCAGTTCAAAGCAATACTTCTTCAATCAACAAAAATGCATTTTTTATCTGGAATCGGCAGCATCAATCAAATGTATGAAAAGGGCTTACTTCCCTCATCCGGGAGGTAAGCCCTTCTCGTGGCAATCTAGCCAATTTTATGTTTACTAAAAAGCATTTTCAGTTTCTTACTACTATTAATTTTATTATATAATGTTGTCCTGCTAATTCCTAAACGCTCAGCAGTCTTACTTAGATTGCCGTTTTCCTCACTTAATAGCAGCTCAATAACTATTTCCTCACTCATTTTCATTAAATTATTGGATCCATTTTTTGTGTTTTCGATTACCCTTATTTTATTCTTCAGAGTCTTGTAATTATAGGCTTTAACTATTTTCTCAGGAAGATCACAGAGAGATATTTTTGTCCTGCCACTTAATAAAACTATAGCTCTTTCAATTACATTCCTTAATTCCCGTATATTGCCACGCCAGGAATAGCAGGTAAGCGCCTCAAAAAACTCGTTATCAATTTCTTTCACATGCAAATTGTATTCTTTACTAAATATATCAATGAAATGTTTTGCCAATATGGGGATGTCGTCATCTCTTTCGCGCAAAGACGGTAATTTTAGTGTAATTATGCCGATTCGGTAATACAAATCCTCTCGAAAATTACCCTCATCAGCTTCCTGCAACAAATCTTTTTTTGTTCCCGAGATAAGCCTAATATCTATAGGTATCTCTTTAATCCCACCAATTCTACATATTTTATTAGTGGAAAGAACACGCAATAATTTAATCTGAATATTTAGAGGCATACTTTCAATTTCATCAAGAAACAGGGTTCCGCCGCAGGCTACCTCCAACTTGCCTGGCTTGCCATTTTTAGAAGCTCCGGTAAAAGCGCCGGACTCATAACCAAATAATTCACTTTCCACCAAATCATGCGGTAAAGCGCCACAATTAATTGCAACAAAAGGGTTAATTTTTCTTGGACTCTCATTATGAATAGCCTGAGCAAACAACTCTTTGCCAGTACCACTTTCCCCAAATATTAAAACTGGTGAAGAAGATTTTGCAACTATTTTAGCCTGGTTTTTTACATCTATTAGATTATGACTTTTTCCAATGATGTCATTAAATGTATAATCAGCCTCATTTCCCTGCAGGGTATTATTAGCATTTTTCGCATTTTCTATAAAAATTATTTTCTCTTCGTTACTGGTATGGTTAAGTATTTTCTTTGTTGATACGAAAAAACGTTTTTTTCGACCATTGACATCTAAATATATTTCTTTTTTATGTCCGGAATCATTTACGATATTGTTTTGTAAAGTAGAAATATATTTTGCAAGATCAGCTTTAATGTTTGACTTGTCAAGCCCCAACATCTCTACTATCTTATCATTATAATGTTCGATTTCGTTATCATTATTAACATAAACCATACCATGAGGCAAATAATCAATGGTGCTATTCATGGCAAGACTAATTGTATCCAGTTTCCCCATGGTATCCATAATAAAATTTATACTGTCAAAGGTTTTAGCTAACAATGTCACCAACATCAAGGTATCTATAGTATGCCTATGGCTATAACTTGAAATATTTATTGCCCCAATTACCTCGCCCTTAGAGTTATGAATAGGTGCGGCAGAACAATAAAAGTTATGGAAATAAAAGTTAAAATGCTCAGGTCCCAATACTTGTACTGATTTATTCTCCCGTAATGCAAGGCAAGCCGCATTAGTTCCCACCTCATTTTCCGCTAAACCAGCTGGGATCGGACTTCTAACACCCAATTCCCGGTGTAAAAAATTAGTATGGGCAATTAATTGAAGACCCTTTGCCTCGCTATCAAATATTTGCACAGATAAACCCTTTTCTCTGGCCAAACTTTGCACTTCTATAATAATATCGCCAAATTTTTTGATAAAGTCATGATTATCTAAGATTTGCTTCTTAATTTCCTCTTTAGACAGAAATCTTCTGTTTTTTGAATATGGATCAACTCCATATTCCATACTTCTTTGCCATGACTCATATATTGTTCGCGGCACTATATTCTGATTTACCGGTTTACCTGTAACTAAGTTATTCCATTCTTCCTCAATTTTATCCAGCCTTGCAGGAGCCTTTTCGCTAATTGCCCTTCCTGTTTTTAGTATTTGAGCAAGATGCTGTTGTAACAACAAGGAGCCATTAACATTCATTTTCTCTGCCACCTTTCCCCCTGGATAATATAATTATGTCCATCAAACTGAAAAGGTAATGAGTGTCAGCGCATCCTATAACAACCAGACCGCGAAATTATAAACCGCTATCCGACTATATGATACCACAACTTGTCCAACAATTCTAACATTAATTAATTTTGCTGCCATATGTTTTAAGTTGCCTATTGCCTGTTATTATTTGGTGATGTATCCCAATTAAATTGAGTATTTATAGCTTTATGTGACAATATAAGTATTTATGTTATGCTTTATTGAACACAGTCCATATGTTGACTTACCAGGGGGGAAAAGCCACCCGGAGCAATCCAGATGGCTGAATGTTTACCAACTAACATTTATCGCGGGATATAGATGGATACCTGAACCAGAAGAATATCGGAGGGGCGCTTCCTGTGACATTTGTTTAAGCTGCTGCCGCAAACAAAACAAGCCCCACTTCGCCGTCGCAAGACCGTCCCTCCAACATCTTGACACACTTTAACCGCCACCCATGAGACGGTATATTTCTATTAAATCTCCGTCTGATAAAACTTTATCTTTTACGACTTTCCCGTTGACAACCTTGAACCCTATATGATTTCTATTTTTACTGAATAACTGCTGAACTAATTCCTCTAATGTAATGGCAGCACGCAGCTTTAATGGAAATTCCTTACCTGATTCAAATCCTTCAACATGTTCCGAAGGAGTCACATATGACTTGAATTTAACCGTAATTGGACTGGCAGGTTCAGAACCCACATTCATTCTCCTCCCTGCAATTCATTCAATGCACACATCAAGGGCGACGGTCAATGACCTCACCCTTTGATGTTTACACCTGTAGATTAATAATGTTAACTTGTTGATTGGATGCTAATTGCTTAGAAAGGTATCGCTTGACTTAATTCTTCATCCGTAATGTCAAACACGGCGCCGCTTGACGGAAGAACTTCAGTCCTAATGAATTCAGGGACATCGACTTTGGGCACACCAGCTGCCTCATTGAATTTTTTCTCCAGCGCTATCGCTTCGACGCCCAGGCCCATCAATCTATCGACAGTCCATTCACCACCGAATTTGCCTGCGAACATATTAACTAGCGCCAGCAGGTACGGTTCTTCTGTGGTGCAGAAAGTATTAAACAGACACATACCCGTGCAATCATTCATGCAAAAAGCTACCTGCAGCATGGTTGATAATTCAACCTGGCCTGCCTTATCGTATGGATTAACTTGTTCAACGGTACCAAGCGAGTTGCCGCAGGTATGGTCGGCTCCCTGCTGAGCAGTGGCATAAGTGACTCCTGTTCCTTTTAAGCTCCTTGGATCATAGGCGGCAAAGCTTTGCCCTTTGGAAACCGGAATTCTCTTTACACCGAGGCGCTTACCAACAGCCAGCGCGCCGTTGCCGATGATATTGCCGAATTCTGTGCCGTCCGCTATTTCCTGGACCAGCTTAATTGCTGCTTCATCATCGCCCCAGGCGATTTTCCCAGACTCCATCGCAACAGCTATGGCTGCACCCGTATCCATGGTATCAATACCAATGTCGTCGCACATGCGGTCAATCTTGGCAACCGTGTCCAGGTTGGATATTAAACAGTTAGAACCAACCAGACCGATGGTCTCGTATTCCAGGCCTGAGGTAAGGTATTTGCCGTCCGGGCCGTGGTAAACATTGGAGCAATGGATGATGCAGCCGGGCTGGCAGGCGTGACCGGTCCGGCCGCCTCTTTCACTGCAGTTTTTAGCCAGGGTTTCGCCGCTGATGTTTTCTGCTTGATCCCATCTGCCGTCGCTGAAGTTTTTCGTCGGCAGGGCGCCCAGAGCGTTGACACCCATGACTCCGGCTGCTGTGCCCATGGCTGGATAACCGCCTCCGGAAATGGGATGTCCTTTAATACCTTCAACGAATTTCCGATTAGCTTCCATGAACTTTTCTTTGTCGGCATACTCGGCCTCAAGTTTAGCGCCTTCCGTATCCAAGACGATGGCCTTGATCCTCTTGGAACCCATGACCGCTCCGACACCACCCCGGCCGGCGGCGCGGGCGGTATGGCCGCTGGGATCGCTTACCTGGACTGAAGCCATTTTATAGCCTCTTTCGCCGGCTGGGCCTATGGCCATAACACTTACCTTGTTACCATAATCTTGCATTAACCTTTCAGCTGTGGCATAGGTGCCCAAACCCACATATTTATCGCCCGGCAGCAATACCGCGCCGTCTTTGTTCACTTTTAAAATATACCAGGCATCTCCAGCGGGTGCGTTTTCAATAATAATGCATTTAAGCGCCAATCTGGCAAAGGCCGCGCCTGCGGTGCCGCCGGCATTGGCTTCTTTAGCCCCTCCTGTCAGCGGACTTTTGCAGCCGACTGAGATCCTGCCACTGGCCGGGGCAGCCGTGCCGTTTAAAAGCCCTACGCATACTATAAGTTTGTTGCCGGTGCCCAATGCGTCACAGGTGGGGTCTACTTCGTCGGTTAGAATCTTATCAATAAGACCGCGGCCGCCATACAACTCCAGGTCTTTTCTTTCTTCATAAACGACTGTCTTTGAATCCATTTTTACTCTGATAAATTTATCAGCCATTGAAATCGCAGTACCTCCTTTTTAAAAATTCCATCTGAAATCATGTTTGATGAAATCAATATTTCCTTTCCAAGAAGGGAGGCACAAACGTTTCCATTTATACCTAGCGGTTAACAACCATGGCAATTGCTGTAGGCTGTTTAACTCGGAAATAATTGTTCACTTAAATATGCTTTTATGCAGATACTCCTTCTTTTGCGGGCACGGTCTTAATCCAGGGCGGCCCGAGGGAAACGACTTCTTTGCCATAAGCGGTATTGATTATGGTTGCAATGATAATCCAAATTAATGAAATAACGGCAATAATCTCAACCCAACCGGCTACTTTAGTTAAAACCGGCATGCCGAGAAGGTTGCCAAAGCCCATGAGTCCGAAGAAGATGACTGTAATGACAAAGAAAAGTCCGGGGACAAAGCCTGCTCTCATGGGAAGTCCAATTAGACCCAGCAAAATGATGCCCATGCTCAAAAACACCCAGCCGTCTACTAAGGAGGTATCCTGTGGTCCAACGTTTAAGAACTTAAACATAAAGGAGATGGCTCCATAGAACATAAAGGCGCTGAAGGCTAAAGTTATGTTGCCGTTGACGACATCACCGCGCTTGAGTTCAATGGCTCCGGCAATAAACTGCACGATACTGCCTACCAAACCCAGCGGCACAAGTATGATGAGGGCTGAAGCCGGAGCAATGCCAATTAGTACTGGTAGAAGGGCGCACAGGTAAAAAACCATTACGATTAAACCCGCCGGATTGGCAGTTGCATAATTATCAGACATCCAAATAACCTCCTAACTATTTTAAACATTAAGACAATTAGACAAATAACGTTCTCCTACACACCATACAAACCAGGGATGTACTGCCTCCAGGGTATACAGGGTGTATCATTTTTTAATTACCTGTACACTCAGGAAAAACCACAAAATTTTGTTATAGCTCTTTAGCGGCTTTTCTGCAAAGCATGAGATTTAGTTATTTAAATTTATGCTCATCATAATCGCCATATATGCACTGTAAGGATGTACGGTCAGCGGGTGGTACAGGGTTGCATATTGACGATGGTGGTTTTGCAAACCTGTGCCACCCCAATTAACCGCTAAAGACCAACTGCTTTTTACGGATAGAACTTTTATTTTTTGTAAATATTCTTTAAAATCCCAAGCGCTTCAGCAGCAGTAATCTTTCTGGGCTGGAAAAGCTGGAATATATCCGCTTCAATTACCTTTGCAGCTTCCTCGAACTTGCTTTCATCGTAAGGGAACTCAGTGGCAGGTTTTAACCCTAACGTGTTGTCTCTGAAATCAATGAAAGCGTCTCTTGCTTTCGCACCGATTTCTTTCGATGTTTCCTTACCTGTAAACCTTACTCCCAAACATTCAGCTACATACTTGATCTTTTCAGGCACTACTTCCGCATTATATTCCATTGTCCAAGGTTCTGCATATGCAACAGAGTGTCCGTGAGGCACATCAAAGAATCCGCCTAGTGTTTGTCCGACTGAGTGTCCGGTGTTAGCGTGAGGGTAAGCTAACATCCAGCCTGCCATTGCTGCTGCTATACTCATCTTGCTTCTTGCTTTTAAATTGCCCGGATCATGAACGCATATCGGCAAATACTTCGCAATAGTAGCAATATTCATTTCACAGATCAGATCAGTCAGATCATTCGCAAGTGTTGAAGTATAGGATTCTATAGCGTGGGTGAAGGCGTCCATTCCCGTAGATGCTGTCAATTGAGCAGGTAACTTGGTCAATATAGCGGGATCAATAATTGCGTATTCCGATCCGCAGTTATAGGCAAGAATCGTATACTTTTGATGATCAGGGCCCATAATAATCATCCCGTCAGATAATTCGCTGCCTGTTCCTGCAGTAGTGGGTATCAAGACGCAGTTAGGTGAAAATACAATCTTTTCCGGATGCGCTACATAGTCCAGGATTTTCCCTTCATTAAATCTCAAGACGTTTACAGCCTTAGCGCTGTCCATTACGCTTCCGCCGCCGAGACCTACTACGCAATCACATTTTTCTTTCTTACAAATCTCGCTGGCCTTCTCAATAAATTCCGTCGGCGCATTCGGCAGTACTTCATCAAAGGTAACGTATTCCATATTTCTTTCTTTCAAGCCCGCTACTGCTTGATCGAGAATACCCATATTTACCATGCTCTTATCTGTTACAATCATCGGCTTCTTAGCGCCCAAATACTCTATTAATTCGCCTAACTGAGCTATGCTGCCCGGTTGAATGAGTATACGACTCCTCTGGAAAAGTTGAAAATCTAACATGATACTTCCTCCTTTTGTTATTTCACTAATCAAATTTTTGTGTCAAGCAATACACCATAAATATCCTTTTCAATCCCTGCACACCTGTCAAGCCTTGGACCTTTTTTTTAGAAGAACTCAAATCCCGCTACGTCACGCAATCAAAAACGAGGCTGTTTTTAGAAGGTTTTGTATTTCCCCCTTTTTATGGATTTTATATGACGTCACGATAATGTATAGAAGCAAAGCTCATGCCAGCCAAGGTTATTTTTCTGAAATATATTTACCAAATGTGTCTATCTTTAAAAAAAATTTTGATTATTATGTGAACCGTTATGAAATAAGGCTCTAAGGCTTGTTCAGCACCCGCTATAGTTACTGCCGTTTTTGTTTTCACTTATAATGAATGGGATTAGTTACATGTGTACTTACGAAAAACCTCATTGCAAATGAAAGTCAACTGTTTAATATTTGGACACTAAGTAACATTTATAATCATCTGTACATTTACTCTCCGTCACTTCCCCAAAGCATTAAAAATTAGTCTTCTAAAAAAATTCAGGGCCGGCGTTTGAACATACCGGCCCTGAATTTAATCTGGGTTTATATAGATATACACATCTACTTTTCAAACCGCAGCGCTTCAATGGGATCCAATCCCGCAGCCTTCTTCGCAGGATAATAGCCGAAGAAAATTCCGATTGCCGCGGAAAAACCCGCGGAGATTACTATTGAGTACGCCTTGACCGACATCGTCATACCGGCCACCATGGCAATGATTTTAGACCCGGCTACACCCAGGAGAATCCCTATAATCCCCCCTGACAGACACAGCACCAGCGCCTCCACCAGAAACTGGTTGAGGATATCGCTTTCACTTGCCCCGACCGCCATGCGCAAACCAATCTCCCTGGTTCTTTCAGTTACAGAAACCAGCATGATATTCATGATCCCGATACCGCCCACCAGCAGTGATATGGAAGCCACACCGGCCAGAAAGAGCGTCAATATGGCAGAGGTGCTCTCAACCGTTTCAAGTACGGAAGCCAGGTTGCGCACGTTAAAATCATCAGAGGCAGTCCCTTCCAAGCGGTGCCGCTGCCTTAAAAGGCTTTCTATATTACTCTGGACGGCAGCCATGTTCTCCGCCTTATCGACCTGAACATCGACTAGACGGACACTCTTTACACCCAATAGTTTTATTTGTGCAGTGGTGATAGGAATATATATAACATCATCCTGATCCTGACCGCCCATGGAGGAGCCTTTGGAGGCAAGGGTACCTACAACGGTAAAGCTTATTTTATCAATTCTAATTTTTGTGCCTATCGGATCTTCTCCGGAGGGGTAAAGGTTGTCTACCACCGTTTTGCCCAGAACTGCCACCGGCGCGATGTTCGTTACATCATCATCGGTAATAAATGACCCTGCGCTGATTGTCCAGTTTTTGATCGACAGCAATTCGGGGGTGGTTCCGTTGTAAGTAGATGTCCAGGTTTGGTTGTTGTACCCGATGGTGGCGCTTGAACTTAGCTCAGGCGCCACATAGAGCGCCGAATCTATTTCAGCGATTGCTTCAGCGTCTTCCAGGGTAAGGGTTGCGACACTACCCCCGGAGCCCCTGACCGGCCCCTGCCCGGTTCCGGGATAAACCATCAATAGATTGGAGCCCATGCTCGAAATCTGATCCTGTACTTTTTGGGTGACGCCCTGCCCCACGGCAATCATAATAATAACAGCCGCAACCCCGATAATGATGCCAAGCATGGTCAGGGAAGCCCTTAACTTATTTGCCTTGATCCCGTTAGCGGCCACCTCAAAGTTGTTGGCGAGATTCATAGTCCCACCTCCGCTTCTACCGGAAATGCCGCCAGATCCGCAGCGGCATTCCTCTGGCTTAATACCGGAGCGTCGTTGATAATGTGACCATCCTTGATCATAACTAAACGCCGGCAGTAAAGTGAGATTTCCTGATCATGGGTAACTACCACCACGGTTATCCCTTTTTCTTGATTCAGCCTCTGCATAACCCCAATAATCTCTATGCTTGTTTTTGAATCCAGGGCTCCGGTGGGTTCATCCGCCAGGATCAAAGAAGGGTTGTTTACCAGAGAACGGGCAATGGCGACTCTTTGCTGCTGACCTCCTGACATCTGGTTGGGATAGTGGTTAAAATATTTTGAGAGGCCGACCCATCTCAAGGCATCTTTGGCCCTGGCTGCCATTTCTTTCTTATCTACTCCGGCATAGATCATGGGTAGTTGAACATTAGCGCCTACGGTCATCCTGCCCAAAAGGTTGAAACCCTGAAACACAAAACCAAGCTTTCTTTTACGGATGTCAGCCAACTGACTCTTATCTAATTCGGATACATTCTCACCATCGATACAATATGTACCTTCAGTAGGCTTATCCAGGCAGCCCAAAATATTTAACAGCGTGCTCTTGCCAGATCCGGAGGAACCCATTATCGCAACCATTTCTCCCTGCTTGATGGTTAAATCTATACCCCGCAAAGCGAAGACCTTGTTTTCCCCCATATCATATATTTTCTTAATGCCTTTTAGTTCAATAGTAGTTTTATCCGGCATACGGCACCACCATTCAATAATAGATTACTCACATCGTAAGCGGCGTCAACGGAGGATGTATGACAGAAGCCAAAATGGTCTTCAGATTAGTTTGACAGATTGCTGATTAGGGTCCTCCCGGGGGTGGGCCACCGCCCATCATGCCGCCGCCCTGGTTACTCCTGGTACTGCTATTAGAAGTAGAAGTTGAAGTTGAAGTTGAAGTCTGGCTGAGAGAGCCAACTACAACTGTTTCTCCTTCGTTAAGGCCGTTTACAACTTCATAATTGCTTAAGTCTGACATTCCCAGGGTCACCTGTCTCGGTTCCGGTTGTCCTGACTGGCCCATCACCAAAATCGTCGATTGCTGATCCTTGGAACTTGTTGCAGCGCCGGCAGCCCCATTACTGCTACTGCTACCGCTAGCGGCGCCTGCGCCTGCACCGCTGGTTTGTTTATTATTTTGAATTTGGCTGTTGCCGCCTTCAATATTTGCCGGTTTTGCGGCCCCGCTCTGACCTAGTGTGTTGAGGTAATTTGCAGCATAGGTTACGGCCGCTTTGGAAATGATGAGGGTATTTTCTTGTCTTTCAACAATGATGGTTACGTCTGCAGGCATCCCCGCTTTTAACCCCTGCTGGTTATCATCAATTTGGATGATAACATCATAAAGCTGGACGTTGGACGACGTATATGCCTGCGGGGCTACACTGCTGATCTGACCTGTAAAGGTTGTATTGGGAAAGGAATTAACTGTAAATTCAACCTTTTGGCCAACCTGTGTCTTGCCGATGTCTGCTTCATTCACCTGTGCGGTTACCTGCAAAGCCTCCGAGATAACAACCATGAACCCGCTGGACCCGCTGGTGCTGTTGTTGTTGGCCGTAGCCCGTTGCCCTACTGCGCCGTTTATCTCACTAACGATACCATTAATGGGGCTTGTCATCGTGGCTCCTGTCAAATCAATTCTAGCCGCTTGCAACTGCGCCTGGCTGCTCGCCAACTTTGCCTCGGCTGATTTAATATCCTCCGCCTTGCTGCCTGACAGCAGCGCTTTGTAAGCTTCCTGCGCTTTTATTAAATTACCTTCGGCATTGGCATAACTTGCTTGATATGTTTCAAGATCTGTCTGGGATAATGCTTCCGCCTCAGCCAGTTTCTGATTGCGCTCCAGGTTAGACTTGGCCTGGTCATACGACGCCTGGGCTATCTGCACACTGGCCTCGGCCTCCCGCAATTCCTCCTGGGTGGAGCCTTGTTGCAGCAATTCCAAACTGGCACTGGACTGATCCACGCTTGCTACAGCCTGTGTCACCGACAATTCCAGGTTTTCACTGTCCTGATCGGCCAGCACCTGACCGGGTGTTACATGATCTCCTACCTTGACATAAATATTTTTAATTATTTCAGCGTTTTTAAAGGACAGGGAAACCGTGCTTACCGGCTCGACCGTGCCGCTTGCCGAGATGGTGTTGGTTATTGAGCCTTTTTTAACGTTTTCAGTAAGATAACCTCCCGACGCTTTTTTTGAGTTGCCCAGTAAGAAATATCCCGCCAATGCAATAACCACAATGATTAAGACGCCTAACAGCTTTTTTCTCTTATAGAATACAGGAGGCAAACTGAATTTTTTTATTCCATGATTGAGTGTGTTTTCCACTGTCTTATTCCCCCTTCAGACATAGTCGTTGTCCTTACCATCTCATTGTGATGTTCATCCTTTCACGTATTATGTATGTCCAGGCCTATTTTCTTAAAATGATATGCGCTTTAACTGAATTTCCCCTTAATGGTAACTGAGTGTTGATTGAATAATAGCTGAATATATGCTGAAAGAAAAAACGGCATTCACACACGATAGATCGTGCATAAATGCCGTTTCGTTGGAGCTTTCCGGTTATGCGGGCAGCCAGACATGAAATGTAGCGCCCTCTCCCTCCCGGCTTACAACGCTAATGGTTCCGCCGTGAGCGCTTATAATGGATTTGGTAATTGCCAGGCCTAAACCGGCTCCGCCATATTTGCGCGTCCGGGAGGAATCACTGCGGTAAAAACGATCAAATACGTGGGCGAGATGGGGCTCACTGATCCCCGGCCCATTATCTTCAACGGATAATTGCACACCATTGTGAATTCCAAATAATGAGATCCGGATATGCCCTTTTTCAGGATCTGTGTGCTGCACCGCGTTTTGAAACAGATTCAGGATCACCTGTTTCATTTTATCCGTATCATATTTGCATTTTAGGTTCGGTTCTATATTCAAGTCCAGTTTTCTGCCGCCGGCCAGAATACGCAGTTGCGGCTCCATATCCCGGATAACGTTATCGAGCGCGCCTTCCGTAAGCTCAATGCGCGGCGTGCGGTCGAGTTTGGCCAGGAGAATCAACGCATGTACCAATTTATTAAGGCGTTCCGATTCGCTGTGCATGCTTTTTAATGATTTATACAACTGCTCCGGTTGATTGGCCGCGCCGCGGAGCAGTACCTCCAAAAATCCGTGAATGGAGGTCAGCGGCGTCCGCAACTCATGAGAGGCGTCAGCGATAAAACGGCGCATCTGTTCTTTGGTCTCTCTTTCCGCTGCAAAGGAAGCTTCCAACCGTTCCAGCATGCCGTTAAAGGATTCCGCCAAACGGTCAATTTCCAGCTGCCCTTGCCGGGTGGGAAAACGCCTGGCTAAATTCCCGGCGTCGATTTGCTCCGCGGTATCCACCATGTTGGATAAGGGGACCAGCGTTCTTTTCAGGAGCGGTAAAAAGCCAAGCAGGCCAAACAGCAGGGCAATGAGGGAAAGCAACAAAAAAATCAGTAGTTGACGGACAAGCAGCTCCTTGAGCGGAGCTGTAAAAGTACTTACCTGAACGACGCCAAGCGCCTGTCCGGGTTCTGAAAAAACCGGCTGCAAGACCAATAATTGTTCCGAGCCTCCAGCGCCGACAATTTTATAATTCGGCCATGGTCTTTTCTTCCTGACATCCAAATTCTCTTGCCCGGAGAACTCTTCTTCGACTGGATTTCTCATTATTCTTCTCTTCATGACATCCAAATACTCTTGCGCATCCAATTTCGGAGTGCTTCCGCTGTCGGGACCGCTGGAGAATATGGAATAGTTGCCCTGCAGATCAATAAATGCCAGGTTTTCCTCAGGGGTCAAGAAACGAGGCGGACGTAAATCGCCATATTCCTGGCTTGTACCGGGATGCTGCCAGACATCGGGAGAAATAGACATGATCTGGCTCTGCATGCTGGAAGCTTTATTTCTGTAAATAACCTCCCGCATAAAAACATATTGCAGCAAACCAATGAGCGCCAGTAAAACGGCAAGGATCAGCAGTGAGCGGGATAATAGTTGAATCCGGAGTGAATTAAAAACAAAAAAAGAACGATCGTTTCCCTTTTGCTTCATGACAGATCGATCCGGTAGCCGGAACCGCGCAAGGTCCGTATTAATTGATGGTCTTTGTCGTTTAATTTGTCCCGCAAGGAGCGGATATACACCTCAACAATGTTTTCCTCTCCTCCGAAATCATATCCCCATACTTTATCCAAAATCATCGTTTTGCTTAAAACCAATCCGTGATTGAGAACCAGAAATTTAAGGAGTTGATATTCCGTTGGAGACAGTTCCAAAACCCGGTCCTTAAGGCGGATTTCCTTACGGCGGTCATCAATATGAAACGACCCGATCACTACTTCCCCAAACAAGTTTGGGAATTGATTGCGAATTCGGGCATAAATTCTGGCGAGCAGTTCCTCAAAACTGAATGGTTTTACCATGTAATCATCGGCCCCGAGCGTAAGCCCCTTCACCCGGTCATCCACTTCATCCTTGGCCGTCAGCATAATCACCGCCACGTTCTCCGATTTTTTGATCATCCGGCACACTTCAAAACCATCCATGCCGGGCATCATAACGTCGAGTATAACGACATGCGGCTGAAATTGCTTCAGCAAGGTAATGGCTGTCATGCCGTCCTGGGCGGTCTGCACTTCAAACCCTTCATTTTGCAGGCCGAGCTCCAAAAACTGCAATATATTCGGTTCATCATCTACTAATAGTATTTTGATCCCCTTCAATTGTTGCATGCCTGACCTACCACCTTTATACACATTAACCAAATAGCATCCACCCAGAACCTTCGCGCTGTGAACATTCCCTGAAGGGGTATGTTCCCGTTCCAGCATTCTTCTCCCCTATTAATATTATCCTTGCAATACCTGAAAACGTACTGAATGAAAACTGAAAATTAGTTGAATCTTAGAATTGGCAAAGGGGTTATCGTAAATCAAGACGATAACCCCTTCAATATATATGCATATTAATGCACAATACAAAAACAATCCATAGACTATTTGATATGAGCCGCGATCATTTCTGTTACTGTCCATCCTGCCTGGCTTTCTGAATTTTAGCCCAGGTATCCTTCAATGAAACAATCCGGTTGAAAACCGGTTTTGTTTTTGTTGAATCAACAGTATCCACACAGAAGAAGCCGTTGCGCAGAAACTGGTAGCGGCTGCCGGGCGCCGCTCCCGACAGGCTCCGTTCAAGCATGCAGGAGGTCAGCTTCATCAGCGAGTCCGGGTTGACGCAGGCTCTGAAGTCCTTTTCCTCATCCGGGTTTTCTTTTAAAAAGAGATGGTCGTACAAACGCACTTCGGCTGGCATGGCATGGCCCGCCGAAACCCAGTGCAGCGTTCCCTTAACCTTGCGGGAACTGGCCGCGCTGCCGCTCTTTGTTTCCGGATCGTAGGTGCAGTGCACCTCAAGCGCCTCACCGGATTTTTCGTCCTTCACCACCGACTCACACCGGATAATGTAAGCGTTCTTCAAGCGCACCTCCTGTCCGGGTGCGAGCCGGAAAAATTTCTTGGGCGGATTTTCCATAAAATCTTCCTGCTCAATATACAGCTCCCTGGAAAAGGGTAGTTTGCGCGAGCCCAGGCCTGGATTTTCCGGGTTGTATTCGGCCTCCAGCTCCTCGACCCGCCCCTCCGGATAGTTGTCAATAACCACCTTCAGCGGCCTTAAGACACCCATCACGCGCGGCACACTAGAGTTTAAATCTTCCCGGATGCAGTGCTCAAGCATGGCGATATCGACCATGCTGTTGCTTTTGGCCACCCCGATCCGATCGCAGAAGTCACGTATTGATTCCGGCGTGTAGCCCCTCCTGCGCAGTCCCGATATGGTGGGCATGCGCGGGTCGTCCCAGCCGCTTACAAAGCCCTCTTCCACCAGCATGCGGAGCTTCCGCTTGCTCATCACGGTGTAGGTGAGGTTCAAGCGGGCGAACTCGATCTGCTGGGAATGATAAATGCCTAGAGTATCCAGCGTCCAATCGTACAGTGGGCGGTGGTCTTCAAACTCCAGCGTGCAAATGGAGTGGGTGATCCTTTCCAGCGAATCCGAAATTGGATGGGCGTAATCGTACATCGGATAGATGAGCCACTTGTCGCCGGTCCGGTGATGAGTAGCCCGCAGTATGCGGTAGAGCACCGGATCCCGCATGTTCAGGTTCGGAGAAGCCATGTCAATTTTAGCCCGCAGGACACGCGAACCATCCGGAAACTCACCCGCCCGCATCCGCTCAAACAGGTCCAGGTTCTCCTCCACTGACCGGTCGCGGTAGGGGCTTTCCTTGCCCGGTTCCGTCAGGGTGCCGCGGTACTCTTTAATTTCCTCCGCGCTCAGGTCGCATACATAGGCTTTACCGGCCTTAATCAGCTGCACCGCGTAATCATACAGCTGGTCAAAGTAGTCGGAGGCGTAGAACATCCGGTCATCCCAGTCAAAGCCGAGCCACCGCACATCTGCCTTGATCGAATCGACATATTCGACCTCCTCCTTGGCGGGGTTGGTGTCATCAAACCGCAAATTGGTGATGCCCCCGTTTCTGGCGGCAATACCGAAGTTGAGGCAGATGGATTTGGCGTGACCGATATGAAGATAGCCGTTCGGCTCGGGTGGAAAGCGGGTATGGACCCGCCCGTTGTATTTGTTGGTACTGAAATCATCATTAATAATGTTCTGGATAAAGTTTGCCTCCAGCGCGGAAGGTTCCGCAAAACCTTCCCTGGCCAGCTCGTCATTTTTCTTGATCATGCCGCTTGTTTCTGTCTTAGGCGTGCCCATATAACTGTCGTTCCTTTCGCAATGGATTAACCGGTAACTCTTGGTTCATATTTCCACAGATTAACCAAAAATCCTCTTATTTATGCTTATTGCATACTTTAAGCAGAGATGAAACCACCGGGAGCAGGTTTTCCCATAGTAAAATCAAAGGGGATTCACACCATCGATGGTGTGAATCCCCTTTGATTTTATAACTACTCATCAAAATCTACTCTTTCAAGTTTCATATGTGGAGGTCATTTCCAATGTGTTATTCTTTCTAATACAGATCCCCGTCATCCACATCATAGTCAAAACTGTCCAGCAGGTCAGAGTCTTCATCATAAAAGTAAACAGTAACAGTATCAAGGCGAATATCCGCATCATCATCAAAAGCGTCAGCAATTTCCTCGCAAATATCCGTTACATCACTATCAATACGGCTGCTGCTTAAGTATTCCCACTCCGAGGAAGCGTCGTCGTCAACCGCATCAAGATAAGCAGTAACACTTTCGTCGTCGTCATCATAAGAAATATCCATTGTGAATTCTATGTCATCCACATAAAAACTGTCATCCTCAAGGCTGTCCAAAACATCTTCCAGATCGGAGTCCGAGCTGCCTCCCCGATAGTCTTCATCTTGAAATTCCACGTCAAGACTGTAGTCCCCGTCCTTATAGAATTCCACCAACACATCATCACTGTCAGTATCTATAATTTCTCCACTAACCACCGTATCATCCGATAATTCATCCTGAATACTGCTTACCAGATCTTCAATCCAGTCCTCAATGTCACTGTCGTCCAACTCTTCCCACTCATCCCCATAGTCATCCAGGTCAACATTAATAGTCGCATCAATATCGCCTTCGTCGCCATCAAGACTGATGTCTTCAATATTTACATCTTCCAAATAGTCGTATTCGGATATTAAGGCATCTTCCAGATCGCTAATTTCATCATCATCATCTTGAAATTCCACGTCAAGACTGTAGTCCCCGTCCTTATAGAATTCCACCAACACATCATCACTGTCAGTATCTATAATTTCTCCGCTAACCACCGTATCATCCGATAATTCATCCTGAATACTGCTTACCAGATCTTCAATCCAGTCCTCAATGTCACTGTCGTCCAACTCTTCCCACTCATCCCCATAGTCATCCAGGTCAACATTAATAGCCACATCAATATCGTCTTCGTCGCCATCAAGACTGATGTCTTCAATATTTACATCTTCCAAATAGTCGTATCCGGATATTAAGGCATCTTCCAGATCGCTAATTTCATCATCATCTGCCTCAAGAGAGTCTATTGTATTTTTCAAACTCTCGATTTCAAGTTTAAGATCCTGGATTTCTTTTTCCTTTTGAGTTAATAAATCAGTTGTTGCACTATTCTCACCGGAAATTTTCACTGCTTTGATTGAATCAATCCATTCAACATTTTGGTTTAAGGCCTCAGACACCATTCGAATGGGAACAAAGGTTCTACCATTGTAAATAAATGGTTCCTCATTATCTTGCAAACTGACCGCATTGCCATTTACATAGAGCTGTATATCCACATAATCAACAGTGATTGGCTTTGTGGCTGTGGTAGCTTCCGCAGCCACGGTCATCAACAGTACTATAGCCAGTGACATCAACACTGTAATAATTCTTTTCTTCATTTTTTCAACTCCTCACAATAGCTTTTTTCTACTAACTAATTTCACTGTAAATCAGCCTAAAACCTTGGTTTGCTTAATATTATCAGGCAGTGCACCCCCTGACATTTGGTAGTATTGAATACAAAAAACTTTTTCAGCAACTTCTCCTCAAAAAAGTTGCGAGAAAAATTTTAGCATTATATTAACTTTACCTAAACAAAGGTGAATCCCAACTGAAAGGCAACTGAATATTTACTGAAAAATATGGTGATGAAAGGTAATGAAGGCTTTTTATATGTTAAAACCTTCTAATGCCTCACTCCAAAACCAGCTAACAAACCAACAAAGGGATTCTACCTAAATAGTAAGAATCCCTTGTACTTCATGATATTTATCTCGCGGAGAGGGTGGGATTCGAACCCACGAGACCGCTCATCACGATCTACTGGATTTCGAGTTTTGTCAAAGCCCTTTCAATGATTTTAGAGACTTCTATTGACTGGCAAAACTTATTGCTTGTGACAGGTACCTTTATATGCGTAAAAAAATTCTTCTATTACCTTTCTTTGAATGGTGCATATGTAAAATATACGATATAAAAAGTAAAATATTATTTACATTTAGAGTAGTTTATAATACAATCTAAATTATAAAGTTCCAAAAGGAGGAAACTACTATGAAGAATAAGATTGTTTGGTTTATGGTATTCTCGGTAATATTCCTGATTATAAGTGTTATACTCCAGTTCTTCAAGGATGGTATTATCGATCCAGTTCGGCTTTTGGCATCGGCTGGTGGAATTGGTATAGCTTTTTTTATTAATATAGCACCAAAAAAACCAATTGTATTATGGATTGGATTGGTTCTTACCGCACTTAGTATGCCCATTATTCTGGTAGGAGTGGTTTTATTGATTCTTTCGATATTTTCTATTCATCCTACCGGGGGTAGCATGCTTGGTATTTATGTCTTAGGAATTGTTATCATTTTCTATCTCGCCAAAAGGTTTGGAGTCAAGCATTTTTTCCCCGACCCGGTTGTGGACGAAAGAATTGTGCTGCATTATGCCTGGTCGGGCTCTTTGTCGTTTATATTCCTTAATTTCCTGATCATAGGGGCAATTATACAACCCTGGATAGCTCTTGACCAATTAGGGTTATGGATAGGTATTTTAATCTCAGGATTACTTTTTTGGTTTGCCAGCTTGGTTCTTTTGGAGATGAAAAAATAATGAAAAATAAGCTGAAAGTCTACCGCGCAATGCATGACTTGACACAGGAGGAATTGGCAAATAAACTGGGAGTTACTCGCGCCACCATAAACGCGATTGAAAAAGGGAGGTACGACCCTTCCCTTAAACTGGCCTTCAAAATAGCACGCTTTTTTGAAGTAGCTATTGAAACTATATTTATTGAAGAAAAGTTATAGTGTATTTTATTAAGAATTTCTTTAGCTTCTCAAGGCCGATTGCATTTGTGTTGGTTTTTTTGATTCCTTGAAACTATATAAAAATAAAAATTTTACCCCTTAAACAACAAGAGATAAAATGTAGCTTTTAACATGGCGGAGGAGGTGGGATTCGAACCCACGTGCCACTTCCATGACAACCGCATTTCGAGTGCGGCGCGTTACAGCCACTTCGCTACTCCTCCATGTATAATTATTCAGTTTTTATGCACTCATCACTCGATTTCGAGTCGAGCGCCTTCGGCCAGCCCGGCCACTTCTCCAGTATCTTTTTTCTCCCTTAATTCCCGAAAGAAGCGCCTGATAATTGACCGGCATTCTTCCTCCAGCACCCCTGCTACGACCTCAACCTGGTGGTTGAACCGAGGCTGCCTGACCACGTCGATAACCGAATCCACCGCACCCGCCTTGGGGTCCGCCGCGCCGTAGACCAGGGTCTTGACCCTGAACTGCACCATGGCTCCGGCACACATCGGACATGGCTCAATGGTGGAGTACACCACGGTTCCGTTCAGCCGCCAGTCACCCATGCGGCTAGCCGCCTCCCGCAGGGCCAGCACTTCCGCGTGCGCGGTGCTGTCCTTCAAAAACTCGCGCAGGTTGTGGCCTCTTCCAATAACCTCTCCGTCAAGCACCACAACGGCGCCGATGGGCACCTCTCCCAAAGCATAGGCCTTTTCAGCTTCCGCCAGGGCTTCGCGCATGTAGCCGGCGTGGTCCACCGTATTTCTCCTCTAAGAACAAAATGGTACGCCCACAGGATGCCGATCCCTAAAAGGACCAAGCAATCCGGTACCAAGCGTATCCTCAAAACGTCCACTAAGCATTATAAGTCACATTGTTTGCGATGTCAAGCTGTAACCCGTGTGCGATGCTGTCAAGTTAAAGTGGGTCGTATCCGATAATTTCCAATGCAACTCAACCAGGTTATAAATTTGACACGATATAGATTGCAAAAAATTTAAAACACGGTGGCGGCGGCCTTGACTGCCACCCCCACGCATGGTCTGATAAAACATGCCGACGGGGTGGCTCCGGGAACATGTCTACAAAGATAGCGAACCCGTCGTTTCTCCCATTATACCATGCGTGTGGCCCCCGGCAGTCAAGGCTACCCTGACGGCGCCGCCCAAAAAAAGCCTCAGGGATTCACCAAAAACATGTCTAAAAAATCCAATCTAAAGTGAGACGGCTAATTAGTAATGCCAGTTCCCGGCTTTTCTGATTGGGTCCATAAGCTGCCGGCAAGGATGCCCGTACCCAATCCCCAGGATCTTTTGCAGCCAGGCCATCTGTTTGTCTTCTGGCCCAATAGCCGTCCTGAACTCGTACCGGCTCACTCTCTGGAGTAGGCGGCCCTGGCAGGCGAAGAATATCTATAAGATTACCGTTTCTTTTTGCACAACGAACATGGGCGAGATTGTCAGATCCGTTTACCGACCAGGAAGCCCCCTGATGTTTAAACCGACGGGCAATGGTATGCCCCACATTGGGTTCGATAACTCCCAATCCCCGGGCCGGGGAAGGGCAGGGACGGTTTCTTTCCCGCCAGTCGGTAATCCCTTCCCAAACGCTATTGATTAGGCTTTGGAAAGCTCTTAGTTTTTCTTTTCTGGTTTCGTTTGGTTCTTCAATGATCAACGTCCTTAAAAACATATTGAAAGCGGCCCGGCTGTTCGTGTCGTTCGTATAGAGGATTTTCTCGAGTTTTTTTCTGTGCTGGGGGTTAAACAGGCTAATAAGATCCCTTTTTAAGTGGAACCGGCAGTATTGATATTCGGCCCCTAAAAGATCGGCTCCTTCCCGGATCCAGTCGGCTCCGTCCCCGGCAATAATTTTTCTTGGGCAGCCGTCAAGATCGTAGAGCCGGCTTAAACGCCGTTCTAAGGCGCCCCAAAATTCTTCTCCTTTTCCGTGGTAAATGAAGTAAGTGGGGTTGATCAGTTTTGCTCTGCCATTCGGACCTTCTTCCCACCCTTCATAAACTACCGCTGTTTTTAACTCAAAGCGTCTCTGCTCACTTCTTTTGTGCCGGCGCTGTTGTTTGATCATCGCTCCGTCTACTTCGACAACCAATAAAGGGACAACACGGATACCGGTACCGTCTAAGCCAGTTTCCCCATCCCATTTCTTGAGGTGTTCACCGGCTACTTGGACATCCCGATGGATGGTCTCGTGGCTGATGCTCACCCCCAAAGTGGTCTTTAAGGTTTCTTTTGCCTTCCTGTAGGTTTGTTCGGCGGCAAGCATTACGGCTATTTCGCTCAACCGGGCAGAGACATGCGCTCTTGCTGGTATACCCAGCAGTTCGTCCAGCAAAAAGGTGTAAGCGTAAGCTCCGCTTAAAGTGCGCTTTTTGTAGTAGCGTCTTGGGTAGCTGAGCACCCCCAGGGTGGTTTCGAGGCTTCGCTCCCTTATTTCAACTACTTCCCAACCCTCCCGTTCGGCCGAGTAAAGTATGAGCCGATCAAGGTGTTCTAAAAATGCAGTCAGCATCTGAATCAAGTAGTCTCTGGCAATGGTAAATAGTTCTTTTTCTAAAGTATTGAAATTTGTCTTTCCGGCAAGTACACTGTTAAGTAAAGTACTCACTCTTTTCTCTTGCAGCCAGGAACTTTCTTTCAGATAGTCTTGGGCTGCTTGGATTTGGGGTGATGTATTCACTAGAAGAAACCTCCTTTGTCGGTTTGGCTTACTTGCATTGGAGGTTTTCTTCTTTTCTCCGTGGAAAAACTCCTTGTCTTTTCGCCTGGAGATTACTGGTGATCACCCACAGTTATTTTACAGCTACCCCGTGTGCAACATGCCTGAAGCCTTCAACATATACCGTGCTAACCGGGAGCTCGAAAACGTTACTGTAAAAACTAGTGAATGAAATTCGCACCAATATTTTGGTCGTTATCTTTCAGGTTAATATTGGTTGTCAACCGCTGGATTTTGGCTTGTCCCAACTATGCCGCTTTGGTTACTTCATGTAGAAGATTCGATATAAAATTACCTGTAAAATAATTATTACCGGTATTAAAACCTTAAACTTTAAATCTTTTGTTTTGTGCCTGAATATTTCCATTCCCAATAATACACCAACAGCCCCGCCTACGATAGCAATTAAAAAGATTCTACTCTCCGGCACCCTGTATTTACCCGCCTGGGCCATTTTTTTATCATACCACATAGTACAAAAACCAATAACATTTATTAACAATATGCTATATAACAGGCTTATCCCCCCACAGTAGATATAAATAGCTTGAACAATCCCTGCATCTATGATAATCATATACCAAACTTTTTGCTATATCCAGCCGGCAGCTATCCTGAAAATATAAATTTTCATTTCTGCTGGCGCCCCCGCAGGCGGCATGGGGGTCTAATGTGACAGATTCCTCCAGACATCAAAGCTGCCTGTTCTACCTCGTAACCTCACCAGGGGACCTACTCCTCAAACCACTATACAACATATTGACCAAAAATAAAAAGGGCTGGCTTAGGACCTGTCCTTTTGTAATATTCGGTTTTGTCATGAAAGAGATCAGAAGGATTTCAGGCTCTAAAGGAATTTATCCTTCGATGAATTGTACCAATTCCTTATTGAATTTTTCATGCTGATCATAAAACAGAAAATGACCGCAAGAATCAATCGGCACTAGTTTCGCATTTTGGATCCCTTTTTTTTGCGCGATTGCCAATGGGTAAAGACAAACCCTGTCGTTGAGACCGTGAAGAATCAGGGTCGGGACATGAATTGTTTCCAAATCCTTAAATAGGCCTTCCTCATCCAGCCATGTATTGGCAATCGCCGCGGTAGCCCAACTTGAAGCCTGGAGACCCAATTGGAAAATCCAATCGGCGAGGGCAGGGGTAACGTAATTATGGAAAATCATATTACCAAAGCTCCTGAGCATATTAGGGCGGTCATTGTATGTACCTTGTATAATGTCCAGTACCGACTGCTTCGGTAACCCATATGGAAAATAGGGGCGCTGGATTAAGCTGGGGGCTGCCGCCGCGAAAAGAGCAAGTCTGGATACGCCGTGGCCCTGATGTCTGGCCATGTAGCGAATCGCGATCCCTCCACCCGTTGAGTGCCCACCAAGTGTGATATTATTTAATTGCAACGCGTCCACGACGCCACGGACATCATCGGACAATCGGTTGTAGTCATAACCGTCCCATGGCCTGGCTGACAGGCCAAAACCCCGGATATCCATGCCAATGCATCGGTATCCCTGTTTTGGCAGTTGATTGTACTGATACTCGAAAAGATTATGATTCCCGGGCCAGCCGTGGATAAACAGAATGGTCTTGCGGCCTGTCGGATTGATATCCTCCACATAAATGTACACATTGGGTTCTACGTTTACATAATATCCCACGTCAATACCACCATTTTTTTTAGTAATTCATACAGGATACTCATCACGGGGTAAGGAAGTGACGGACTTGGTAAAAATCATGAACTGTGCATGGGAAAATTTTATTTTGTAAATAAAAATTACCCATCCTTATTCTGTTTCCGTTTGGCAAACGAATAAAGGCAGGACACGTTTCAATATTAGGCCACGCAAGCTCCGTTCGACATAATTAAAAAGAATAAAATAAGCCATGTACAAGAATTAAACCTGCACATGGCTTTCCTGAAAAGTTAGGTGAATATAGATGCCAATGCTTTTTACGCAAAATACTTATTTTCTCAGTTTAAAGTTAATATTTTTACTCTTTGCTTTTTCATTGAACCATGATTCTACCATTTTCACTTTATCTTTTTGGGGAATTGTTTCGTCACATTTTTTAATATGTTCTTTTATATCATTTAAATCCGCAAGATCCAGAAGATTGATGGCAATACAAAAAAAGTTCTTTTTTCTGCCATCGTTAAAATTACTGATTAAGTATTCTAAAAATAATATTTTTTCATTAAGCTCCGCTTGATACTGTTCAATCCCGTTGTCAATGGCCTTCTGCATATCATTTATAACATTGCGGTAGGTGATGAACGAATCTTTTTCGCTTGGGCATTTATATCTATTACATGGATAATTTTTGCACAGGAAGCAATACTCAACATCACCATGCTTTTTACTGCACGTAATCACTGCACAGCTTGGGTGTTGCAGATGAAAATCTTTGCCACCGCATCCGGGGCACCTTGTTGTTCCCTCACTTTGATATCTTGGGCAAAGTCCACAGTTAAGACCACATAAAGAAAACAAGGGATATTCTCTTTTATATTCCTTCATGATTTATCACCATTTTCATCTCTTCCTTACACAAAAAATTTATTGTTAGCACACGCACCCATGCACGTCCTGCTTCGATAGCTTTCCGAGGTCGGTTGTCTTTCGGGTACTTCTCCTCGAACTATGGGAATACATGCTCGGTGCAGTCAGTAGCCCAGAGCATCAATATTCTGTGGTCCCGCTTGCTCAGAAGCCTGCGATTGACTTATCATGTTTATAACTGCAGTTTCTTAAAGGGAGCTTATTAAATCAATGTATGTTGAAACTGCATCCAATCTCGCAGACATATATGTAGAGAAAACGACTATACATCGGCTGAATTGCTGCTGCTTAGGGTATTGGACATCGACCCGTACAATGAAGACACCTGTATGGGGCTTATGGGCATTTATGAATTAGCAGGCCGTAAAGGCCGAGCTGTTAAAGTATATTCATCCTTTATTTATAGACTAAAAAAAGACTTAGACATAGGGCCAAGTCCAAACCTTTTAAATGAATATAAGTTCTGAAAATAGGAGGATATTGCATTTCCTCATTTTTTGAATAAATCGGAATGTGTCCCTGTGCGGGTTGCCGTAAGTATGAGTAAACTTTCATTTATTTCATAAATCAGCAGCCAGTCCGACAGAATATGGCATTCCCGGAAACCAATATAGTTTCCTGTTAGTGCATGGTCGAGATGTTTTTTGTCAAGTGGCTTTTCTTCCAAAAGCATTTGCAAGATTTCTTCCAGCAAATCCATCTTGTATCCACGCTTTTTCGCTAATTTATAGTCCTTGCGAAATTGTGCGGTTGTTTTTAATGTCAACATTCGCTGTCAAGATCTTCGAACAGTTCACGCGCTGAAGCATAGCTTTTCGCCGAGACTTTTCCGCTGGCAATGTCCCTTGCTTCCCGCATGGCTGTCTCTGTTACAGCATTAAAACGGGGCTGCTTCATTTCAAAAGGTAAGCCGCCCACCATTAAGGACTGACGCAGAAAAATATTTATTGCATCGGTAATGGTAATACCAAAGCTGGCAAAAAGCTGTTCTGCCCACGCCTTTGTTTCCGGGTCAATACGAATGTTGATGTTTGCTGTTTTTGCCATTAGCTCACCTCCTTGCATTTATTATTATATCCCATTGTACGCACATTATCAATACAACGTGAAACTTTTTTAATAAAATATGTGCAATTGTGGTCAGTTGGGGGCTGCCTTGACATTGGACAGTGGTATATAATACCCGCCTAACTTCCGGCTGTCCAATGTCAAGGGGACCCCTTTATTCCTGTGCGGTCGAGCGGTCGAATCTGACCGGTATAGAAAGGGACGGTTCTTATGTGCTTCTTTAGTCCGACTTTTAAATACAAAATAACCGTATGCAATAACACTATTCTTTTAATATCATACCTTTCTTGCCTCTCCCCTATCACTGCTAGAAAAATAATAAATAGCTGGAACTTCTATCGCAGAAATTAAAGCACAAGAGAACCGTCCCTTTGCTAAGAGATTATCCCTGACGCTGGTACCTTACCTACCACTAGAAGGCCGCCGACATTGGAGCGTGGCCGGAGGACATGATCACAAAGCACAGTCCGTTATTAAAAAGATGTAAACAGAGAAATTTATGCAGGAATATTTGGCGTAAAAGGTAAAGTATACAAAAGGAGGGCTGGAAAATGGTGAGAATCATTTGGATAATGCTAAAAGAAATTGAGAAGTGGGAAGTTGAATGGCTAAAACAGGAATCTATTGGTGCTTTATTCATAGCTAGGCTAGGATCGCTAGCTTGTGTTACATTAGTGGCTTATTTTTTGACAACATTACTAGTGGCGTTAGCTATCTCAATAGGTAGTCATTCTAATTCTTTCATAGTCAGCCTTAATTACAACTATATGTGGGCACCGCCCTTATTGATTCTTTGTCCTTTAATAATCCCGCTATTAACAAATTGGTTTAACAGAGGTTTTCGATATTCTACGATCATTGCTAATTTTTTTGATATGGTTATTCTGGTTAAATTTGATGTAACAAGTTTGAGTTTTATGTTCGAGCTTATGGGGTTCATATCTTACATCGTGGGGAATATTTATTTAACTCTGTACGCTGCTGGAGCTTTTATTGATAAAGAAACTTTAGTGAAGTTTGTTGAAGAGAATAAAATCTCTTTATTATCGATTATTGGACTAGTTCATATAGTAATTTACTTAACAATAAGAGTATTAATTCTACCGGAAGAAGAGGTGATGCAACAGTTAGTTAAATATAGAAGAGAATTTTGGATTTGGATGGGCACATTAGTATTCACACTGAGCTACATAACTATTAAGCTATTTTCCCCTTTCAATTCTATTGAATTTATTTATCTAACATTTGTTCTATTGATAGCTCTCGTTAGAATCATTGATGTTTATAAGAAGTTAAGCTGTGTAGTTGAGAAGATTAAAGTATCGGAAAACCCCGGTCTATAACAACCGAAGGCTCCACTTTAACCGATAACTTCTAGCAATTCTTTTTATGGAAGGATACAAGCCCTACCCTTCCACAAAGGTCCGGTCTTTTAATGAAACATCGTTTCTGCCTCAGCCATCAACGATTTAACTTCCTCAACAGCCCGTAAGGCTTCATCTATCTTTATAAGAGATTTTGCTACGAGGATAAAAATCGAACCTCCCGACCAATATTTGAATAAGGAGCAAGAAAATGAAAATAAAGCACCCGGAAATTGGTGTATGCGGACTTTCCTGCAGACTCTGCCCAAGATATCATACCGATACCAAGAGCAAGTGCCATGGGTGCAAAAGTCAAGCCAGAATAGCTGTAGGATGTCCTTTTATTACCTGTGCAGTTAAGAAAAAAGTAGGGTCTTAATAACGTTACTCAACGTGAGCAATGATACCGTCATGGATTCCTGGGCTTCCCAAGTGCCAGGATGGTCAACTTAGAACCATTATCCCTGACTTTGTAAACATAGCCACGTTCCAATAGGTAACGCATGGCATTCTGCACTGTGGTATGACTGCTGATTGCACACCAATCTGCTGCAAATCTCCAGGAAAAAGGCGCCCCAACCTGCTCCGGGTTATAAAACGTTCTCAAAGCTAAGAGCAGAATAAACCCCTTGTAGAGCTTCTTAACCGATTCCGGGGCATCTTCCGGTAATTTGTGGGCAAACATGGACGGTGTTTTTACCGGCGGCAGCATTAATTATTTTCTGTACTTTGTCGGAAGCGGGAGCCTGATGACTCACAATATAATTTCCCGGCATTTTGACCTCATCTGCATAAGATAAACGAATACCTTTTTCGGTAAGAATATCCTCCAGCATACCTAATGGGTTCGCTCTGGTTCCTCCGGAATTTGTTATTGCAAAGCAATAGGTTTCTGGAAATATAGCAAGTTTTTCAATAAATCGTTTTACTAATCTGGGCAACCCATTATAGAAAACAGGAAATACGAAACCAATAGATTCACCAGGCCCACCTACAGGTTCACTCGGCATCTGTGCAGCCATTGACTTGATTGTGCAATATCCCAATTCTTTTGCAATTTTAGTAGTAATTTCCAGCGAATTGCCTGTTGCAGAAAAATAAAAAATTGTAAAACCCATATATACCCCTCTCATTAATTTTTTATTTATAGAAGAGCTTTCTGAGTTCATTAAAGTAACCATCAAGTTTTGCAATAATCTTGTCATAATCCAATTCATTGATTTCTAAGTTTCGAATATCCTCCAGCATCTGATTCGTAAAACCAATATTCACCCAAAAAATAAGCTGTTTGCACCTTTCAATGTCAAGATCTTCTCTGAATTTAGATTCATCAATTGAACCAAACATTGTCTCGTAGCATAATGATTGTTTCCCTTTATGTCTTTCTTCCAGTTCCTTATTGATTTCATCAGACTTGGTGGCGGTAATCTTATTGAATTCAAAAATCCAGGGATGCTGTTGCAGCAACTCAAGCTGGAGAAGATATGACTGCCGCAGCCTTTCAAAAATATCTTTTTCATTAAAATTCATTAAATCAAAATATTCTTTATTAATCATGTCCGAGCAGTAATCATAAAGGAATAGAAAAAGGTCTTTTTTGCTATTTACATAATGGAACATTAACCCCTTTGAAATCCCAGACTCTTTTGCAATTACATTTGTTGACGCTTCATCAAATCCCTTCGTGGCAAATTCCTTTAACGCTGCGTTTAAAATAGCATTTCGTCTTTTGGATTCCAGATTTAATATTTTTGAAAGCATGATATCACCTTCATATTAATATACTCAATTTTTATCTATCAGGTTAATTATATTATAGACTTATTTATCTAAAAGGTCAAAGGCATCGGAATTTTTCATCCCGATGCCTTTGGATTTTCCTCTCCCCAATACCAGAACTATACTCTCAACGTGTTTTGTTTGCCGGAACATGTCCACGGACTTGATTCCCTTAAACATAAAGCCAGTATCAATGAAATGATTCAAATGATACTGGTTTTATTCAAATGCATCTATGGAAAACGGGCTTCCTGAAATTGCTTTCAAAAAGCCCGTAAACCCTTCTAATAACGTTCATAGGGACATTTTGTGAACAATGCCTATGAACAAAGCCTATGTATGAGGCGGACGGCGAAAGTCGTCCGCCTTATGCGTTTTATGCAATGTTTTCCTCTGTGTTTTCTATGACCGGCTCCACGCTGTCCATCACGCCCACATCGCGATAGACAATACGGATGCTCTGCTCTGCGGTGCGGGAGTATTTTTCACCGCGTTCCCCAACCTCGATGCGGCTAATGAACAGCCTTAAAATTTCCGGCGTCAGCTCGCGGATTTCCGTATACCGCTTGGCCTTTTCAATGAAGGCTTCCACATTGGAGCACTAAAGTCTTTCCACAGTCGGCGCAGTACACCAGTCCCGAGAACATATTCGGCTCGTCCATTTGCTTCGGCATCCGCTTTTTGTGCTTGCGGACGTCCTGCACAATGTCCCACAGCTCCTGCGAAATGAGCGGCTCATGAGTATTCTCCACCAGAATCTGCTCCAACTCCGGGTGCCGGATGAGCTTTTTGTTCTTGAATGGTCTTTTCGACATTCTTGAAACCGCTTTTCGGAATAATTCAAAAAATACTCAGAATATGGTTGACAACTGTAACCTATTGGAATACAATAGGGTTACAATAGTAACCTATATTGAGGTGAGTATGATGGCGGAAAAGAATGAAATAAACTTATCGAGCAGTGAATGGGTGATCATGGAGTGCCTTTGGGATAAGGCTCCCCTGACGGTAACACAAATTGCAAAGGCCATGGAACGCGAAACCGGCTGGGCTAAGAGTACAACCAAAACTCTTATCAGCCGCATGGAGACAAAGGGATATCTGCACTATGAAGAAGGCGGCAAGGCTCGGCGGTATTACCCTACCGTTGAGCGCTCGGAAGTAATCCTGGCGGAAACCGAGAGCTTTCTCAGTCGGCTTTATAACGGCAGTTTGGGTATGATGGTGAACACGCTCGCTCACCAAAATAATCTTTCTCAGAGAGAAATCAAAGAGCTACGGGCAATTCTTGATAAGATGGAAGGGGTGTAATAAAATGCTTGAAACCATTATTACTTCTTCCGTATTAATAGCGATTCTTATCCTGTTGCGCTATTTCTTCAAAGGGAAAATCAATTTACGGCTGCAATATGCCCTATGGTTGTTGGTTGCTGTCAGGCTGCTTATACCTTTTTCCGTATTTAATAGCCCGTTTAGTGTATTGAATATCGCCCCAATAAGCAGCCAGACGGAACGAATTGAAAGCCCTGCCGTGTTGACGCTGCCCGAATCCGCCAGCCTGACTGACGGTAACATGAATGAGGGAATAACGGGTACTGCGAATGATTCAGTACCACCCCGTTATTTCGTGCAAAATGATTCGACTAGCGCTAATATTATCTCGCACCAAAAAGCTTCGTTGAAAGATATCTTACATAATGTATGGCTCATTGGAGCTATTGCCGTGGGGCTTTGGTTTATACTGCAAAACATATGGTTCTATACGAGGTTGAGAAAAACACGGGAAACTGCGGAAATACCGAACAGTCGGCTTCCGGTATACCTGTCCCGCTATGTTAAATCACCTTGTCTGTTCGGTTTCCGTCCGGCAATATATATTCATCCCGATAGTCTGACTGACGACGAAGTTCTGAAATACATTTTGGCGCATGAAGAAACGCACTACCGGCATGGCGACCATCTTTGGTCTTACCTGCGCTGCGTTTGCCTTGCGCTTCATTGGTTCAATCCTCTCATATGGTGGGCGGCCGTGCTCTCCCGAAGGGACTGTGAAATCGCCTGCGACGAAGGTACTTTAAAGCGTATCGGTGATGAGCATCGCAAGGCCTACGGCAATACGCTGATCAATATGATTGAACACCGGGCAAAACCATCCGATCTGCTCTGCAGCGCCACTACGATGACATCGGGTAAATCGGGAATCAAAGAACGGATAACGATGATTGCAAAAAAACCGAAAATGCTGTTGCCGACGCTACTTGTCATGATTCTCATTTTGGCCGCTGCCGTGGGATGCACATTTACGGGAGCCAACGGGAACTCCGCGAAAGATGTGGCCCTGTATGAACGTGCCGGAATGACCATCGCCATACCGAATGAGTATGAAGACCAATTGCTCATTGATCCGGTTGAATACAATGATGAAACCACACTTATACGCGTATATCAGAAATCGACTTATGAAAAATATGAAGGGATGGGATTCCTTTTCAGCATTGTCCGTTACACCGAAGCTCAGCATGAGCAGTTTTTGAGCTCTGATGGCAGCGGACAGATCTTCTTCGCGAAGGATGAAACGTCATATTATGGGTTTTTCTTTGCGACCGATGTGCAGGCTCCGGACGACTATGAGGCGTTTTCCAAGCTTTTCTCAGCCGTCGGCGATTACGTCAAGAGCGATATGATAACTCGAAACGGACTGACCCCTTACAGCGACGACGAATTCTTCAACAGAAACTATACCTACGACAGCGGGCATATTTTCCTCAGTTACTACCCTTACTACGCATATAACGGCAGTAAGGAAGAAGTATGGACGCTAATCCTCTCCCAGCCTGTGAAACAGGGGGATACCGGCATATGGTGCGTGGAGCGCTGGAAGGATCAAAACGGCAATATCTATACATATTTCCCTGATGAGAACGGAACGCCTTCCACAAAATACTATGCCGAACGGCAGGCTGAATGCGATTCAGGCAGCGATATGTCCTGGCTTGATCCGAAGCAGGTGGCGCTTGCGTTTGTTAAGAGAGTATTTGACCATGCCCCGGCGACTTTGGACAGTCTTTTGATATCCGACAATCCTGCTTCGCCAGCCGATTTATTTGCCGCGTCCACAGGAAATATACGCGACTATATGCCTGATCTGCTGGCAGGCAACGACGTCAGCGGCTACGACCTGTTGCCTTGTCTGGAGAGCTTTACGCATAGCACATGGTTAGAGCTGGATGAAGCTTACGGGCGAGATTGGTGGAATCCGCTGTGGGTTGCTCTGCGCGACGCAGCGATCAGCGATAGGCCGGCCGACAGCGACGATCAATCTCTGCGTGACTATTATATAGGCAAAGCTTATCTTGTATCCGACGGCGCCTATGCCGAGGGCTTAGCCGATATCGTGCTGCTGCAGTGGGACAATAACAGCGTCTTGTATAGCGCCTGTCTGAACGGACGTTTTTCCGCGGAGGAGGCGACCTCTCTGCGACGCTCTCTGACTTATTCAATCAGCTACGACGAGAGCACGTTCGGCCTGTTTATACCCGGCAGCGAGCGCAGCATATATCTTAACGCATATCCGGTCGATTTCCCGTTCGGCTGCGACCTTACTGAGAAAAGCCGGGAGACTCACCGGGCCGAGAGCTTCGGACAGGTCACGGTAGTGAAGAGCGACGGCCTGCAGGTAACGTACCTGAACCCCGCCGAGGGCGTGTATACTGTGATCACCCTTCGCGCAGACAAGGAATACTATACCGCGGCAGGCGTCACGATTGGCGATAATGAAGAATTCCTTTTGGCACACTGGCCCGATAAACTCAAAAAGCTGGACGGGATCAGCTACGACGACGAGGCTTGGTTTGGCAGCGGATATGATCATGCCTATGCCTATACGCCGCAAGAAAGCACCATAAGTGTGGTATACCTCATAAAGGACGGCATGGTTTCCGGTATAGAAATCATAAACGGCTTGGACGGAGCTATGTATTAACATAAATTGTTATTTGCATTAGAATTTGTGAATATTCGTGACGTTCACTGAGGTGACAATACCTTTAGAAACAATAACTTAAAGAAATCAGACATCTACCCACATAATTGTGAATGGATGTCTGATTTTCTTGTTGCCCCGTACCGGTTACCCCCTCGGTTCAGTAGTTGACCTGTGGGTGATAACTCTTCTATTTACTGGTCAAAATGGACTTGCATCTATTTCAACCTAAAATTCTGGTGCGCCCGGAGAGACTCGAACTCCCGACACGCGGTTTAGGAAACCGCTGCTCTATCCACCTGAGCTACGGGCGCATGCGTAGCAATAAGTATTCTACAACCCCCAAGTTCGTTTGTCAAGGTTTAAAAGGTTTACAATTCTAAACAAACTTCTCCTCTCCCCATACCTAACAGCTTCTGTACACCTTCAAAAAAGGATCTTTTCTTTGTGAGTAGGCTATATCTGTCAAACATTAGCATATGCATCGATATCCTACCTGTTTGTGTCGAAGCAAGTTGAAATTTATGGAAAATTTATAAATTACAATTAAAGGAATTGCATTGATTTTATTGAAATATTTTGTATAAGCAATTGATATTTTAAGACATAAAAGATCTGGGGTTAATAATGTTTAATTTTGTATTGTTTCTTATGCAAGGCATTCCCGAGAGCATAGGATTAGCCGCGCTGAGCCTGGCGTTGACCGGTATCCCGTTGCGCTGGGGGCGTGTCCTGGCAATAGGAATTGTTATGACTCTAATAATCTATCTGATCAGATTACTTCCCGTTACTTTTGGTTTGCACACAGTCGCTGCAATACTGCTGTATATATCGTTCATCATCAAGATTACCAACGTACCGGCAACAAGGGTTTTTATCGCTGTCTTTACCAGCTTCGCTATCCTGATTGCACTTGAAGTGGCAATCTTTGAAGCATTTCTGTTCTTTAGCAACATGGAGCCGGAGGAGGTCATTTCAAATAAACTACTATGGTTAGGACTGGGGATGCCTCAAGCTTTCATATTGATATTTCTTGCCATTGTTGCTGCAAGATTAAAACGGCCTGCAGGCGCCGTATTCAAGCAGTGAACAGCCTTATACCGGTTTGGCCGGAAATAAAGACAGCGACCAAAAAGCGTCCCAGCCTTCAGTCTAATCTAATCATTTGCCGTTGGAAATTAATTCATAAATATTCAACAAAGCCATCCGCTGGGATATGGGAAATCAATTAAAACATCGTATCTTGTAGAAATGATCGAAATTACAAAATAAAGATATGAGGGCAAAAATGATAGAATTCGGACTATTTCTTCTGCAGGGCATCCCTGAAATGGTAGGGTTAATAGGGCTAAGCCTTGCACTGGCCGGTGTTACACAGCGCTGGGGCCGCATCCTGTTAGCGGGAACACTGCTGGCAATATTAATTTTCTTAATCAGATTACTTCCCATCCCCTTCGGTTTACATTCAGTGGCAGGACTGTTGCTGCTGACGGTGTTAATCATCAAAACCACCAGCGTCCCCCCTTCACGGGTTTTTGTAGCGGTTTTTGCCAGCTTCGCCATCATAATTCTGCTTGAACTAGCAGTCCACGAAATGTTCTTCTTCATAACGAAGCTAAATCCGTATGAGGTTATCGCCAACTACCCTCTTTGGATAAAACTGGGGATGCCTCAGGCTATCCTGTTGGTTGTATTCGCTTTACTTGTTGCAAGGTTTAAACAGCCTCAAAAGGGGGCCTGGAAGGTTTGAGCCGCCTTGTTTTCAGCCGAAGCTGGGCCAGGTATCTGGCCGCCAATTCCAACCTGTCCCAGGATAAGGAACTTATCATTACTTACGCTATTGAGGTGCTGGTGATTAACCTGATTAATGTGCTCCTCACCCTGCTCCTGGGCCTGTTGCTGGGCGTCCTGCCCGTCACCGCCGCATGTCTGGCCTCGGTGTTCCTGTTCAGGCATACAGCCGGAGGAGCCCATTCAAAATCACCCTGGCGCTGCGCAATGATAACGGTTATAATATTCCCCACCCTAGCGTTTATAGCCACTTTTTTATCACAGTTTAACCGTATTTCTGGCGATGTTATATCAGCCCTGGCTGTTTTAACCGGATTTACGGCAGTCCTAGTTCTGGCCCCGGTGGACAACCCGGCAGCGCCAATTATCTCACCGGTCAGAAAAAAACGGTTAAAGATCCTGTCCCTTATGGCGGTCATTCTTATCGCTACAGCCATAATAATCCTCGGGCAGGTCGGCTGGGAACAGGCTCTCGCGTTTCGTAACGGCCTCTCTTTAAGCCTCCTGTGGATAAGCTTCGTCCTCAGTAAAACTGGACACCGTGCCATTAATTTTATAGATGGAATTAACTTAACACAAAGGAGGTGAAAAAGTTGAAAAAGTATAAGACCCTTTTCTTTCTAGCCGCTGTTTCGCTATTAACCTTTCTGGCAAGTATAGCTTCAGCATCTGCTTGCATAGGATCCCATTACCAGCCTGAAGTACCAAAATCACTAAGAAAATAGTGTTCCGGGAGGTGAAATTCTCACCTCCCTTCCTCATCAAATGCTGCTCTGTGGGAGGGACCTGTCTTGAAAGCTGATAACGAAATACTGGACAGACAAAAAGAACTATATGAGCATACGACAGTTACCCACATGTTGTGTATCATCATATTGGCTTCAGCACTGACATTATGCAAAAAATTTTATATACCCGGTGATATTTACCCTATAATCAACATACGTTCTTTTGCGCTTGTCTCCTTTTTAGGGCTTGGGATTATTTTTTTATTAAGGTCGAAAGACACCATACCATTTGAGACCAATAAGTCCTTATCACCTATAGAATTAGGCTACGTAAGTTTCCCGTTGCTAATCTCATCCATAACCCTTATTATGGCCGGCGACAGCCTTGACTCGATAGAAATCATTCTCCTCTTACCGGTACTGATCACGGCCTCGATTATGGGCAAAAGGGCCGGGCTGGTTATGGCTACGGTTTGCGCCTTGTTGCTTTTTGTGTATGAGCTCAGCATGAAAAAACCTTTACAGGTGATCTTCGAGTCCAACCTCATAGTAATCAGTATGATGTACGTGGTAGGCTGGTTTGTCGGCGGTATCATCAACATCGAATCCGAACACCGGGCCCATTTAAAAACCAGTTTGAATTCTGTTAAAGAAGAGATAGCCAGGCGGGAAAAGGTTGAAGAACAACTCCGCAAATTAACCGGCGCCGTTGAACAAGGTCCCAGTATCGTGGTGATAACCGACACCTTCGGGAATATTGAATATGTGAACAAGAAATTCACTCAGGTAACGGGATACCTGCTCGAAGAAACAATTGGAAGAAATATCAGCGAAATCGCAGGGACTCCATCAGAGCCGTCCCAGCAAAACTGGGGCAATGTTGATTCATGCCGGGAATGGCATGAAGAGCTGGAAAACAGAAAGAAAAACGGGGATTATTATTGGGAGTCGGTCTCGATATGCCCTTTTCGCAACCATGAAGGCATCATCACTCACTTCCTTCGAATTTCCGAGGACATAACCGAGTCCAAGCGCATGGAGAAGGAAATGGCGCGCTTAGACCGCCTCAACCTGGTAGGTGAAATGGCGGCGGGGCTGGGCCATGAAATCCGCAACCCGATGACCTCGGTGCGAGGCTTTCTGCAGTTGCTCTCAGGCAAGAAAGACTGTTTACTCTACAAGGGTTATTTCGATTTGATGATTGACGAGCTGGACCGGGCCAACTCAATCATCACTGAATATCTCACCATGGCCAAGGACAAGGCCATTGTCTTAGAATTAAAAAGCCTGAACTCAATAATAGCAGCTATGCAGCCACTATTATCCTCTGACGCGACTAAATCTGAAAAAACAGTTTACTTTGATCTGCAGGAGATGCCGGCCCTGCTGCTGGACGAAAAAGAGATTAGGCAGCTCATATTGAATCTCGTCCGCAACGGTCTTGAAGCGATGCGCCCCGGCGGAGCCCTGACCATTAAAACATACCTTGAGGACACAGAGGCCGTGCTTTCCGTGCAGGACCAGGGAAGCGGCATCAGCCCGGAAGTATTGGAGAAAATAGGAACGCCCTTTTTCACCACCAAGGACACCGGGACAGGTTTGGGGCTGGCGGTATGTTACAGCATTGCAGCCCGGCACAACGCCTGCTTAAAAGTTGCAACCAGCCCTGGTGGAACAACTTTTTATGTCAGGTTTAAGCTTATATAATATTTCTATAAAAATCGCTTGCCTTCACTTTTATGGCGCGCCCGTAAAGATTCTCCCTCTACTTCTGCCTTAGTCAAATACAACCCCAGACCCCACGCCTGGATACACCAGCAAGCACTAAAACAAGCAGCTTAACCTTAAAAGAACTATTATGAATTATTTTATTTCTAAATGATATAGACTTTTAATGTATTCCACAACTTCATCCTCATCTTTCAAATATTGATCTATACACGATGAAAGGTGAAATGAACTATTAATATTTTCATTAATGCCAAGCCCGATTACAGGCTTCTGTTTTAAATAACAATATGTCAGTTCAAAAATAGTTCCTGGTGATTCCAATATGTGATCTGTATTAACTATGATTATATCTGATTCGCTTAAGTAGAATACGTTTTGTTTAAGATTAGACAAATTAGTATACAACATGTTTTGTTTAAGATTTGTGCAAGCATTAAAACATTTAACATCCAGCATATTCAACTTCTCGGTTAAGCTTATTCTCCACTTTAAACACTCATTAAATTTATTATTTCTTATATACCAACTAATTGCACCCGCAAGATATACTAACATTTAATATCTCCTTATCCCTGATATACTGCAGCCACCGACACAGCTCCGTCTCATTTATCATCTACATATTCAGCACAAATACTACAATTTTTATCTTAGTTAACCATCCCCCTTTATTATATATCTATGTTCTTTATTTGAGGAATAGCTAACCGCGAAATAGCAGTTTATTTTTTCGGCGATTATTCCCACATGGAATTATTTAGACAAAGCCCCGCTTTTCAGCGAGCAAAAAAAACACCTGCCCGCTTCCCCTTTCCCCATAATCCGTAAGCGTAGTCAACCATCAACTCAACCTCTTTACCGGTTTCGTCTAATAAGAAAAGCACCCTCTGGAGGGTGCTAAATACTATATGGGTAATTTATAGCCGTACTTAAAATAAAGCCAGAAGCAGCCAACCACAATCAAAGCCATAAAGAGAAATTTGATTATTCCTTTAAATATCCTGACAACAATAAATAATATGAATAACGGTACGATCACGTATAAAAGTGATGTTAAGTCCAATAAGAACCCCTCCTATTCTTTTCAGTTAGAGATTTCGACAGGGGGGCAGTATTCCCTTTATATAAAAATCAAGAAAAATTAAACATGGAGAAAAGGCTATCCCCGCAAATTTCCCGTGTTCAATCTCCGCCAGAGCATCCTGGTGACTGGGAGGACGTTGCCGCGTACTTTTTTTATTTAATTTACAGAAAGGTTTTTCAAAAGCATCTATTGAACAGTTTTATCAAGGCATTTAAAAAGGAGTCTCAAATCTTGCCGGATCAAAAACACCAGGAAGCCAATAAATCATTACTAAAAAAAATAGGCATTGCCCTTGTTATTCTCTCATGTGTCCTATACGGAGGACTTTTTATTGTTCCATTTATTCCTTGTTCTGTGGCAACAAAAGCAATCATCTCAACCTCGCTGGTGATTTCCGGCGAAGCATCATTTTGGATAGGTGGAATTATTCTTGGCAAAGAGTTGGTTTCCAAATTTAGATACTATTTTAATCCTATGAACTGGTTTAAGAAAAAGGGCAGCTAATCTTTATTGTTCTCAACTCTTACAGCCTTTTGACCGGTAAACTGCTCCCACCTGTTTATGATGCCATCATAACCGCTCAGCGCAACATCAAAGTCGCCGTCATCCAGCTCAACCAGGAGCTCCTTCAGCAGTTCATCATTATCTCAGCCAGCTCAGCGATACGGTATTTGCAACTAGGTCCGCTCACTCTTCGGCCTCTAGCTTTGCAACCAATATCGACAATATTAGACAAAGGAATACCTCCTTTTCTGTGGAAGAATGTTATTGAGGATAATTATACCAGGAAAGGAGGTTTAGTAGTTTATGGGAAAAGGAAGTAATCCAAAACGCTCGGCTGATTCACAAATAAACCATAACAACATGGTTAGATATATTGCTAATGATTTAGTTTCCAAAGGATATGGCGTACTCGCCGACCATATTAATTGGCCAAAAGGTTCCCCCGGTAAAATTAACGGTTATATACCAGATTTAACTGTTACAAATACTGATAGCTTTATTATATTTGAGATCGAGACATGCTCAACTTATAGTGATGATCATACCAGGGAACAACTTACTGCCTTTGATAAAAAGGGGGGTACATATATCATCATTCCATCTGCGTGTTCTATGGGTAATATAAACTATGATCCTGTGGAAGAGGTAAAACAAAATCTTAAAAACTGGGGATTATTTTCAGTAAGGGTAGGAACTTGCGATCCTTTTACGGGAAAAATAAATTACAATGTTTAGTTTAATTGATGTAATGATAAGGCCGACCATTGGGACGGCTCTTGTTTTCTAACTGACCCCTTCACTTATTGTTTGCTTTCGTACAACCAGCGCGATCTTTTTTTCAGCCCTTTGGACAAAATGTTGCACGGCCTCCTGCTTATGTGGTCAGCCTTCCGTACCGTACCGTTTTTATTTCACCTCACACAGATTTCCGGGGCTGGAACTTTAGCACAGCCTCTCCATGTTGTAGTTGCTCAATTTCCTCTGCCCGCCTCAGGATTCCGTCAATCAACTGTATATTCCGCTAAGAAAAAACACCTAGACCGCCGAAGTTGAACACTAAGACCGTTTAAATTGAACAATCATTCCGTAGTGGCTGTACATTGATAACTAAAGGATCACATGGTATACTCAAACTGCTTTTACTTTTAAGCAGGATAGGGCAACACTGAGGAGTGACCCGAGCGGCTTAAGAGTTTTGCGGGGAGAGTGATGCCGGTGAGCGTCGCTCTTTTTTTGTTAAAAGCAACATAACATCACTCTCTTTGGAAAACTAAGCGATAAACCTCGGGAGTTTGAGGGCAGAGCCCTCAATAGCCGTAAGGCTGTTTTGAATTATCTGTTGGCAATACCCTTGCGCTCCCGCATAGAGTTTTTACCGTCGATAAAAATGGTGTAGGAATCATGCACAATGCGATCTGAAATGGCATCGGCCAGTGTCGGTTCGCCAATTTTATGATACCAACCGCCGATCTCAAACTGGGAACAGAATATGGTAGAAGCTTTTTTGTAACGAGATTCTACGATCTCAAGCAGATCGCGGGCTTCGCTTTCCTTGAGCGGAAACAGAAGCCATTCATCCAAAATGAGCAGCTTTACCTGTTTGTAAGCTTTGATGACCTTGCGGTATGTCCCCTCACCGCGTGCAATGGCCAATTCACCCAGCAGATCGGGAAGCCGTACATATTTAACCGTGTAAAAGTTTCGGCTGGCAGCCATGCCAAAAGCATTTGAGAGGTAGGTTTTTCCGCTACCCGTGGCTCCAAGGATTATGATGTTATGGGCTTCTTGGATGTAGTTACAGCTAGCCAAGCGGATGATTTGAGCTTTGTCGAGTTTGCGATCGTCATGATACTCAATGTTCTCAATACAAGCGTCATTGAAGGCAAAACCCGCGTTTTTGATCAAGCGCGACAGCCGATTGTTTTTACGGGCTGCCCATTCGGCATCGATCAGCAGACCGAAGCGTTCTTCAAAAGCCATGTCAGACAAGTTTGCGTTTTTGAGCTGTTCCCGGAATGCTGCAGCCATGACACTAAGCTTCATTTCGTGAAGCTTGGCTACGGTTGAATCGTTTAGCATTTTCCATCCCTCCTGCTGTAGTAATCGGCTCCTCGTGTGAGTCCAAACTCAGAGGAGGAATGGCCCGGGGTTTCTTTCGGCAGCTTGTCCTGACCGGATTTTAAGATGGCCTGAACGCTCTTCAAGCTAGGCTGTACAGTGTAGGACAATGCTTTGGTGCAGGCCGATTCAAGGCGCTCCACCGAATATTTGTCGGCCAGTTTCAAAAGAGCCATACAAGCCTTGTAGCCCTGCTGCTCGACTTTGTGACTTCCTAAAAACAGGTTAATGACAGCGCTTGTATTCTCACCGATTTTGGCTGCCCAGGATTTAAAGCGGTCGCCGTTCCAAGACACATATTTTTGATGATCTGGTGGCATATGGGCTTCCAGGGTGCTGTATTGATTGCTCCTACCATAGAGCCGGGGATGAGAACAAATGCGATTGCCTTGGAAGAAGACCTCAATCACATTGCGGGTAATCCTGACATCAACTTTCTGCTTGATGTATTCAAACGGCACCGAATACTTCTGGGTCTCCACACTGATATGGTAATTGTATTGAACAGTGGCAATCTTCCAGGTCGCCAATTCAAATGGCTTTAAGGGCAACGGCAGCAAGAAGGGTTTTTCCTCATCGAACAAGGTGGCTCTGCTCCCGTTCTTCTTCTGAAAAGGTTTCTCTAGAAAAACCATTAGCTTTTCCCGAATGGCAGCATTCAGCTCTCGTAACGATAAAAACTGCTGATTACGCAGAGCAGCGAGTATCCATGTTGAGATGATGCCGACCGATCCTTCTACCGTGGGTTTATCTTTGGGAGCCCTAACTCTGCATGGAATAACCGCTGTACCATAATGTTCAGCCATCTCCTGATAGGTCTTGTTAATAACTGCTTCGCCTTTCGTCACCTTCTCCACGCCGGTTTTTAAGTTGTCCGGTACCATAATGCGAGTGATTCCACCGAAGAAGCGATAGGCGTTGATATGGGCGGTAATCCAGCTCTCCTGATTTTGTGAAAGGAAGGCTTCCACATAGGCATAGCCGCTGTATGGCAGGGCAGCCACAAACACATAGGCTTGGATAATCTCTCCCGTGTCTGTGTCGATGATCCTGGCGGTTTGTCCCGCCGAGTCTACCTCCATGATTTCCCCAGGCTTACGGTGAATGTGCATGGTTGCCTTGGTGCTTTTCACATAGTCAGCGTAATATTTGTTGAACTGGGTCGACTTGTACGGTACTTGCCCGGATTCGCGACACTGGTCGCAGTATTCAAGCCATAACAGAGTTAAGGTCACACCGCTTTTCGCCATCTCACGATGGATGTAGTCGTAATTCGGCATTTTGTACGCGGGCTTAGCGCTCTCCGAAGAAAAAAGGCGCTGTGACAACTCCTTGTCGGACATTTCGGCCACTGTCTGCCAACTTAGCCCTTGATCCTTTGCTCTTTGAAGCACGTTAATAACCGTGGTTCGAGAGCATCCGCATCCAGACGCAATGCGGCTGTTGTTGATTCCGAGGCTATGTAGCCGCAGAATCTCTTTGTAACTGGTCATCTCTATGACCCTCCTTGAATTTATTTGCACCTTTCAGATGCATAAATTCAATTTAGCAGAAAGGTCATATCCGGTGTTCAACTTTGCCGGAAAGGGTGTCCAGTTTCAAACGGAGACACTGTTCAATCTCAGCGGTCAAACTGTTCAGTTTGACCCGGCATATTCAATCAACCGCTCCAACAGTTTCATCCAACACCTGCCTTTCCGCGTCACTACCCCCTCAAACGAACTACTTGCAGCTTTCATCGCCGCTCCCATACGAAAATCTCCGTCTGCGGCCGCTCCATGTCAACCTCGGGCGCCAATAACAAAACCCCGCAATCACTTGCGGGGCTTTACTTTTCTATGGCGCGCCTGGGAAGATTCGAACCCCCGACCTTCTGATCCGTAGTCAGAAACATGGCCTTTTGCAGGTTAGGACAATGTTGGTCAAGTGCTTGTCCTATAAGGGTTTGTCCACTTTTACGTTGGTCATCTTTGGTTGCTTTTTGGGGATAATTTGCATTGACTATCCCCAAATTATCCCCAGCACAAGTACCGCAAATCAAGGTAAAACAATACGTCCTGCTTTATTATTTAAAGTGCCCGACTTTGATCTTCCCGTAGCCAAAACTTGATATACATTGATATCCTAGTTAAATAATCTAATAAGGTTTGCCTTACACGTTGTATCAACTAATGCTCGTTCATTCCTAGTTAAACCGTTATCATATATTTCTTTTAACTTGGCAAGGTTTTGCCCCGAGCTTTTTATAAAAGGTAATAACTCCTCAATAGACATTAAATCCTTTTTCTGTTTCATCCCCTGCAGGCGTTTATTATTAATCACTAATTTATGTAAAACATATGCCTCTGGCAGAGGTACCAGCAGCTGATACAATCGAATAAATAAAGTAGTAGTCCATTGAATCAAAATATCTAGATGCCGAAGCCCAGCAGCTTTTATTCCAAGCCCTTCTACGGTATAAGGCTCAATCTGGCCCTGGCCCATATCTCGAACTAAAAACTCGACCTCAAGAGGACCTTCAAAATTTGAAAATTTAATAAGCCCATCATTGCGCTGCTGAGTCATAAAACCATGACGTTCCATTACATCGCATAATGGTACTTTCTTGGCTGGGCGCCTTATGTTTGGGATTAGAAAATCAAGGTCAATTGTACGGATGTTTGGCTGGAAGCCGCTAAAATAATTAGATTCAGCATAAATATACTCAACCCAGCTCCCAATCAAAATTAGATCCGGTAAAACCCCTTGTGAATCCAGTATCCTAATGGTTTCCCAAAAAACCGCTTCTTGTTTTTCGTTCATTTGTGTTTAAGCGCTTTCTCTAAAATCCTACAATCTCTTTTTACTTCGCGTAGATTTTTCATAAGTTTTTTATGCTGCTCTAACTTAAACTGTAACTCATTTAATTCTTCCTCAGATAATTTGTTTAAATATTTGGAGACCATTTTCCCGTCTTTCCGATAATCCAGATAGGGATACATACGACCACGAATATTTTTAAAGCGGATGTTTCCTTTGGGCATGCTCGCTAATTTCTCTTTATAGGATTGCTCCATAGACTTGAGCCGCTCATAATGGTCTTCCAAAACCCCGCGAATCATTATAATCCCTCCTGTCGTTAACCTGCAACTTGGCAATATTTTAACCATTGCAGGTTAATAATATTCTACTCTGTGGTGCTTTTTTTTGCAAGAAAAAAATTAACCTGCAAGTAGTTATTATTTAAAATATTGTAGGTTAATTATACTAAAATGGTACATATAAAGCTACCCTATTAATACATCGACGTCATTCCCAGGGCTTGTACAAACAAAAAGAGCACATCCCTGGTCCTAATGCAATCCCCCCTAGCGCTGGTTAAAGATTATTTTGAGCTTTTCTCTCTTCCTCCAGGTCTACTGTCATGCTTGCTGGGTTTTCGAATGATTTACTACCGACCGGCTACCTTAAATACTCCCTGAACTGCTCCGGGTTAATGTAGTAGCTCCATTTCTTCCGCTTCACAGCTACCCCAAATGGGAACTTGCCTTGTTGCAGTGCTATCCGTAAAAACTGTGGGTTTACACCCATAATAGCGGCGGCCTTCGGTAGCGGCATGCGCTTACCTCCCGGTATTTCCTGACTCACAGGGTCAGTCTCCCACTTTAGCCGGTTGCTGAGGTCTCTCCCCCGGTTATCTGTTTTTCATACCACTCATAAAACTGTTTTTTTGGCACCCGTATCCTTTTCCCTAACTTGAATACTGGGAATAGTCCATCCTTTGCATATTGGTAAGCCCTACTTACTCCAATTCCTAATATTTCTGCTACTTCAGGTACCGACATATGGAGGTTGCTTTTAGGTGTTTTAAACATTTACTTCACCTGCCTTTGTTGATGAGGTTACTACTGTCACCATTGCGGAACTTTTGAAATTTTTTGTAGTTTTGTCACCACCTTTTTGTTTTAAGAATGTGCCACATCGGAAAGCTTTGTTGAGGAGGCGACATTTTGTCGTGCCCTCTGGTTGTTTCCGTGCTTAATCCCCCAGTATTCTTTTAAAAACTTTGCCCTCTCGCCTTTTTAATTGGGTCGCCATCGCCCTGGCGGCGTTCTTTATGGAGCCAGCCCCACCGCAGCGGGACCAGCTCCAACCCCTGGCCTTAATTTATATTTGCTACCGCTACAGGCTCAGGAAACCAGTGCTTACTTTTAAAGGATGCTAGAGTCATGGCGCCCTCCTCTGTGATTGTGATTACTAAGACTCTCCCACATCTTGGGCATTTAATTGACATTTCCATCCTGCCTATTAAGGAGTAATAAAATATCATCCTATTGCATTTGGGGCAGCGGTATTTTTTTTCTTTTAAATTCTCTGCCATAAAATCAGCCTCCCCTATCCAACGAGCTTTTCAACCGGCACACCTAATTCCTTCGCAAGCCGAGCCAGAAGACGAATAGCTTTATACTCACCACTTTCAACACGTCCAAGGTGGCGAGGAGTAATAAGCACTCTGTTAGCAAGTTCTTGCCGGCTTATACCTTTCTCAATTCGTAACTGCTTAACTGGCGACATCGAGCATACCCTCCCCGGTGAAAAATTGCTTCAGGCTTGTCCCATCCTGCAGGCCGGCCAGGTAAAATTCCTGCTCTACGATACTAATAAGCGTCGAGTGAAGGCCCTCCAGGTGTTCGATAAGTTCTGGGCTAGTGCCATACCTCAAAATATCATACAGGTGGCAGCACTCATCAAAAACGGAACTGAACTCCGGTTTATTTGCGACAGCCTGTCCAATCTCATCACAGCGGTTATCAATAATCTGTTTGCATATGGGATTTAACATATGAATTGGCCTCCTCGAATTTTAATTATAAAGAGGTGTGTCTATTTCCACCAACACGGGCAACTCTTTAATGTCCTTTGATATTGTTTGCATACCGTACATAAACCCCATTTTAAAGACTTCTGCAAATGAAAGTCTTTCCACCTCTTCAGCTGCTTCAATGGCTTCTCTAGCGAATTCGATAATAGTCATCCTTTCGGTTTCTTCCATTTTTATTTCATCGAGAAAATCAGCTATTCTATTGAATTTTTTAGCATAGTCATCCCAGAAGTGTTTAAAAGATGGGTGCTCAGCAATAGGGAACTTAAGACCCATGGTTTTAATAACTGCCAACGTATCAAGCTTGTGTTTAGGCATAAAAATACCTCCTTAGGTTTTTTCCATAATTCTCTCAACAGGGGACAATAATATACCCTGTTTTTGGAAAATGGCTTGATTTCCACCATGAGGAGGTTATAATAAAAAAGATAGCCTCTCATGGGGCACTCATTAGGAAGTCCGGATCTCTTGGCGGGGAGCGGGCTTCCTTTAATTTTTAACTTCCTTTGACTTTAACCACTCAACTACTACTTGTTTATCAAACCTGACTAAACGTCCCTGTTTGATAAAAGGCAAGCCTTCTTTTCGCCATCGCTCTGTTGTGCGTCTACTAATTTTTAACCATTCACAAAGCTCGCCTATGGTAATAAAATCCCCTTCCATATATCACCACCCTTTGCTATTTAATGATATTTTATATACCACTATACGACATGTCAATATGTATTACCATAATTATCTATAATTTTAGGCAAAAAAAACGAGCCCGGAGGCCCTTAAAATTATTTTAGCATCTCACTTAGTACTTTTGCTGCTAGGTCTTTCAACTGTTCCCATCCCCATTTAGTGGCATTTTGGCTTATTACTTTAACTTTTTCTACTCCCGTTAGCGTTCTATCTATTTGGAGTTTTTGTTCAACAAAATCAATACCCTGCCTTGTCATTTTTATATCTCCAACATTTACATGTAATGGAATATGACTATTGCCACCTCGAATTATCGTAGCACCGTTTATCATCTGTTCATTTTGTAATTTATCAATAGCAATTCTAAAAATCTTATTATCCAAATCAAGGTTTTTAAAACTTATTTCCCTTTCCATATCTGGTAAATCTTTTTGATATTCAGTATATATAGCAAGTAAAACCTTTTGTTTTGCATCTAGTTCCATTATGCAACCTCCTAACTTCTTGATAGACTTCGACAAGAAGGGAAACTTATCCTTGACAAATATTCCGACAGGATATGACAGAGAGGGGTAGACAGCCTGGTAACCCACTGCCCATGCTCATAACGATCACCAATCAGCGCAAAATTGCGCTAACCGGTTTTGTCCTCAGGTTTGAGGGATAAAGGTCGGATACCGCAACCGACCTTTCCATGCGGATTTTAATTCCGGACATCTCAGGATAAGGGTTGTGTTTAATACAAACCCCTAGTGGAATCAAATTGATTCGCCCATCAGTTTGTCAACTCGGCCGACAAGTGGGCTTAGTGAAGAATTTAGACAGCGCAATTTTACGCCGCCAAATTTTGATTTAACAGGATTGCTGCCGGTATACTCGGATGTCACATCCAACTTTCCTAACCTTGACCTTTGGCAAAGGCCTGTTCTCAAAACCGACCTGCCCTGATTCTGGAGCCCGGAGTTATGAGCTGGTTTTACTTACTCCATTTTTGGATCAATCTAATCTCCGACAGTCCAATAGAGTTTTCCGAGTTTAAATCGGTACCCCCCCAACCCGTTACTGCTTTTATCTCCCCAAAATTGAGGGGACCGCCACTCTAATTTATCGAAGAAGGATGTCTTTTATGTTTTACGAGTAATTTTTTCAGGTGAAACACAATTCGACATTATTCCCGAAGGTAAAATATTGGCGATTCCAGAAGTCCCTCATTAATAGGGAGGTGGTAGCTTTGAAGAAATATTGGATTATCCCTTTTGTAATTCTAATTGCATTGGTTGGGGCCTGGTTTTTTCGGTGGGAAAAGGGGCCTACTCAAACCAAAGACGGGTTAACGGTTATTTATTTACGTGACCGCTGGACATGTCAGTCATGGGTTAAGTTTTATGGTGTAAGCGGAGGGCGATTATACAGCGGCGAAATGAGGCCTGTTGTTTCACCAAATGATATAGCAAATAGAAAACTTAAAATTTTAAACAGTTCAGAGACAACCCAAAGGAAATTAGATTTAAATAAGCAAATAGATGATTATAATAAAGAAAAATCGCAACATCACTTTGCGCACTTGACATATTTTGAACTAGTCAAGAAGAATAAGGAATTAGCTGATATGAAAAATGGCAATAGGTTCTCTTTTTTGCTCCCAATCGACGAAATTTCGCGACATCAAGAATATGAGCAGGGAATTTCAGAAAACATTATTTACGAACAAGACTTATGGATAGATGCCAATGAGAAATATAACAAAGCAAAATCCGAACTAGCTAATCAACCCAAAAATGCAGAGGAAAGAGCTGAATCCGAACTAAGAACCTGGGCCTGGCAGGTACGTAAAATTGCTACAGGGATATGGGCAGGTCTATTATTGCTAACCATACTCATAACCGTCATATTGCTAAAGCAGGACAAAAAAACCACCTAAACAAAACACCAGGAGCGGACGGCAGGTAAGTTATAGTGGCTATGTATTGGTTTGCCTGTAACTCGGGAAATAGCTCATCTATTTTGTCATGAGCGGCCTGACGTAATTTAGAATTAGTCTCGAGCTCTCTTATGAAGTGGTGGGTCATAGCATGGAAGAAAGGCAAATCCCAAGAAATCACAAAGTCTTCCTTCTCCCGTTCTATTGGTTGTTCTGCATGGTAGATGAATATCGCATCCACAAAAAACGAACGGCCCTGGTTATCCTCTTGCTCATCGAAGTCCCGCCGGATTCTCTCCATCCTTTTAATATTGCAGTTAATCAACTGTGCAAAATCGTGGTCAGAGGCACCGCTTGCTTCATATATCGGCAAAATATCTAACAGAAATTCTCCAGACGTAACAAGTTGGTTCTCATAATCACTACAAAGAGAATCCAGGTCTTCAATTATTTCTTCTAGCTCCGCTATCAGGTACTGGTTTTTAAACACTTTTGCCTTCTCAGCAGCCAGGTCATCCTTCATGCTACGACGCAAAGCCGATATTGAATTTTGCTTACTCAAAGTAAACCGTATTAGACGTCTCAGCCTTACGAGATGGTTAGCCATTTTCTTTTTAATTTCTGTACCAGTAAATGCCGCGGTTTGTCCGCCCATTGTAGCTCCTCCTTTGGTGCATGATTACTATATCGATCAGCGCGCCTCTTTGCTGGTATGCTTGCAGTTCCGTTCCATAGCCTGACGAGCCCGGAGAATACCCTTGCCACGCTTAATACCCTTTGCAAAAAGATCGGGATCCTGCTGTAATAGACGGTTTAACTCGTCCGGCAGTAGAAATAATGTACATTTAGGCAGCTTGATTTCAATGAATTTCATATCCCGTCTCCACTTGTTTTTTTGCAAACCAATTCATGTTGTTTATCAACACTCATTATTGTAGTCCTCTTGATATGTAGTAATTATTTGAGATAAAACCCCCTCAAAAAGAGCCGCTGCCTCTCGCACCTCGTTGATATCTCTTTTGTGGAACACTTCAGTATATCTATCGCCTATAGCGTTTAGTTTCTCAATTAAATCTGGCCTTTGTCTGTTACACCATGGGAGCGCGCCGGCAGGGTATACCACCCTCATCCTATCCAGCATTTCCTGCCAAATGTTTAAAGCTTGTCCACCATCCCAGGTATCCGCTTGAGAGAGTTTCAACTGCCGTAATAGCGGAATAGCTTGGGGGTTAATTTTCCCGGGGAAACATACCTTAGCGCCATTAACCGTAATGCCATAATCCGCTAACTGCTTAATTAGTTCAGAGCGGGAAGTCATTTAGATCCACCTCCTGGCCGGCAAATTCATTCAAAATACTTTCTAGATTATCTCTGCTCACACCGTTCACACTGTTCACACTTGCCAGTTTTCCGCGCCGTTGCTGGATTTCTGCGTTCACACTTCCGTTCACACTTGCATCACACTCGTTCACACTTCCTTCATTTTCGTTAGTGTGAACACTGTTACCAGTGTGATGGCTGTGAAGAGTGTGAACACTGTGAAGAGAAAACTCATTATTTTCTTTATTACTAAATCCTTGTTGAGATATGTAATACTTACCGTAACCAACTTTATTAATTAAACCTTCATCTAATAGAGCTTCAATAGTTTTTCTAACGTTAGGGCCTTTGCGCCCAACTACTTCAGCGATTTCTTTTGGCGACATGGCTTCCTTAGCTTTTCTTAAAACCTCTAATATATCTCTGCGCTCTTGGCTCAAACGGTATTCTGCCGCATCACCTAAAATGGCCCATGTACCTATTGTCTGGTCAAAATTCAAAGCTAACTCCTGTTCCTCAACATCACGACCCGTGATATAAAGGCTCGCCCCTGATGCTCCTCGTTCCCGCTTTAATATGAGGATGCCGTCAGCAGCGCCGCTTATGCCGGTACTGCCGCTAATAGTCTCAAGAGGATCATCGCTTCCCATCTTGCGAAGGTGGTGAACAAGTAACACACTAACCCCGTAACTATCTGCAAGACGCTTCAGGCCATCCAATGCACCATAGTCCTCCTGGTATATAGACCCGCTTGAACTAATTTTCCCTCGTATCTTGCCAAAGGTATCAATCACCACCAGCTTACAGTTAGGGTGTACTGTCAGCCATTTATCCAGCAGTTCCAGACCACCCTGATCAAGTTTCTTCCACTCGGTGAAAATATGGAATCCTACCGGTGCTTGTCCATTCTGCAGGATCTTCTCCAATCGCCCTTTAAGTCGCCTTGGTGTATCCTCCAAAGCAAGATATAATACCTCAGAACGTTCAACCTTTTTACAACCCAGTGCCCACCCTCCAGCTGCAACAGCGGAGGCAATGGCTAAGCATAACCATGATTTGCCCATTTTTGGCCGGCCGCATAGAAGGCTTAATCCTTCACAGAGTAGCCCAGGTATCAACCATCGTGGCTCTGGAAACTCCGTCTCCATGATCCCTTGAGCAGTATAGCCAATAGGAAGGTTGTCCTTCTCCTGCCCGGACTCTTGCAGTCTAAATTCCTGTGTCCGTTCTACCAATACCAGCAATTCTTCCTTAGTACCCCCGGAACCTAACCAATCTGAGACATCGCCTTTTTCCGGTAAATCGGGTAATTCAACGAGCTTCACATGGCAACCCCTGCCAACTAATTGAATAGCAACCTTATGGGCATGTTCCCGGCCCGGTTCATCGTTGTCCGGAAGGATCACCACTTCAGAGCCAGAGGGAAAATACTCACTATGAGCTTCATTCCACTTACCTGCGCCCCCATGGTTCGTGGTTGCGACCAATCCCTTGACTAACAGATTATCAACGTCTTTCTCGCCTTCAACGATAAAAACCGTTTCTCCCCGCTCCAAGGCCGCCAGTAGTTCCGGTAATCGATAAGGGAGCGGTTTCACACCTTGCATATTCCATAACCACCCGCCCCGACCTTTAGGCCGCCGTTGCCGGAAGCTTTTCGGGCTCAGCCGAACAACCTGGTAAGCCAAATTACCTTTAGTGTCTTTGTAGTTGTACTCTTCTACAATATCCATCGTTGATTTCCTCGCCGGCTCATCTAAAAACAGATCGCTAACTTTAAGCCCCAGAGCAGTAACAATATCTTCGACACTGCATCCAGCATGACAATGTAAAAGAATTTTTCCGTCTTTAACGCTATGCGAAAGACTACGCTGCTTATCATCATGAGCCGGGCAAAGTGCTGTTTTGCCGCGGACGCCTTGAAGTTTAGATAGAAAATCTTCGTAGGTCATTATTGCTACCTCGTTACTGAGAGAAAAAATTCCTGCAGCCCTTCATGTACACCCCTGTATAACGCCCGACCCTCCGTCCAACGAAATACAGCGGCCAATGCTGTGAAAGGGTCAGCTCCGCTTTCGAGCGTAACGGCAATTAGACGGATCGAGTCATCAAGGGATTCCTGGGGGATAAATGTAAGTGCTTCAAAAATAATGTCAATCACTATCGTAACTTCCTCAACGTACCATATCCCGCTTTATCATCATCATTACTAATACTTGCGGTTTCCTGCGAGGCCATCCATGCGTCAAGTGTCTCTCTTCTGCAAAGGATTCGATTTCCAACTTTCAGGTGTGGAATCCGTTTTGCCTTAACTCCCTCTAGAAATTTCCAGTAGGAGCAGCCAATATAGGCGGCGCTGTCCCTTGCATTCATCGTTGCACGCGGCAGAACTGGCCTAATAGCGTTTAGGGCATCTTCTTTAAGCTGTTCCCCTATTCTGGTCATCTTTACTGAGCCTCCTTGATCGGGTAATCCTGAGCTAGTTGGTCCAGGGGAGTATTTAACACTTTCGATAGCTTTTGTAGGACCATCAATGATGGTCTTGCCTTCCTATTTTCTAAACGGCTAAGTGTCGTTATAGCAATCCCTGTAGCGCTGGATACCTCATTCTGCCGTAATCCCGCTTTTATCCGTGCGAGTTTTAAAGCTGTTGGACGCATTTTCTAAACCTCCCATTGCAATTTCTTACTTATCATGGTAAACTTTTTATGTACCACTGATAAGTACATAAAAAAGGTCACATTAGGTTTGGAGGCTATATTATGCGGCCAGATTCGCCAAAAGAAGAAGAGTTCTTACCCCTTCAAACAACATCATGGTATCATTCAAAATACACGTTAAAAGAAAATAATGGCATTGTGTATTTGGTTGCTGAAGGAGGAACTAAACCGGAGCCCTATCAGCCCCTTGAAGCACAACCACCTAAAAAAAACAACCGAAATAGTCAGCCGTACTACCCTGAGGAATGGAATTGCTTACCGCACATCAACCTAGCAAGACTCGATTTAAACAACCAGAATGATATTCTTGATTTTGTTAATCGTTGGGGATTACTTGGGTTATGGGAGGTTAAAGATTACAGGTATTGGTCATTTTGGCCTTATGAGAGGTTTATAATGATTCACAAAGACAACCCAGTAGTAAAAACATTTTCTTACCATTATATAAACCCTGATTTTATGGATGGACGGAGTAGGTCCCATCACCAGCGCTACAGGGAACCGTTGGACGCTTTCATCAAGGCTGCCCAAGAGTACCAAAATTGTATAACTCTTCTCGAAGGGGATGCAGATGATAAAAGCGATGCTCAGGACCTACTTAACAAATATATTTCGGATTGTCATCCAACTGCATGGTATATAACAGAGCCAAAAGAACAGTGGACTAGCCACTGGCAAAGCCCTTCTTTGCTTCACACCTGCTACCTAATCCGTTGGATGGACCTAATATCCCTAAGGGATTATAAACGCTGTAAACATAAAACTTGCCGGAAAATCTTCATAGCAGAAAGACCAAACGAAAGATATTGTTCTTTTAGATGTAAAGAGAATTCAAAGAGATTAAGAAATTATCATAAATAAAGGAGGTATAACTCATGGCCGGCAAAGGCTCAATTGAAAAACGGGGAGCCAACACCTGGCGGCTTATTGCCAGCTGCGGAATGAAGGGCGATCAACAAATTAAGAAAACGAAAACCGTTACTGTAAAGGTTTCCTGTGAACAAAAATCATGTAAGAATTGCACCCGAATAGCACGCTGCCAGGCGCGGCGGGAAGCAGAAAAGTTGTTGGCTGAATTCGTGCTTGAGATCGAAAAAGGCCTGTTTCTTGAATCCAGCAAGCTTACCTTTTCTAATTTCGTGGATCGCTGGATAAAAGATTATGCTGAATCTAACTTAGCACCAAAAACATTATCAAGCTACCAAGATATGCTCAGGAAATTTATCCTCCCTGCTTTTGGCCATCTAAAACTTGAACAGATTAAGCCTGCACATTTAATAGAATTTTACGCAAACCTACAAGAGGATGGCATAAGGCTTGACGGCAAGCAAGGTGGTCTTTCTGAAAAAACCATATCTTACACACACCGGATTATTTCAAGTGTCCTTCAAGACGCCGTTCAATGGCAAGTTATCGCCTCAAATCCCGCCAGCAGGGTAAAGCCGCCAAAGGTCACAAAGAAACAGACCGCCTGCTATGATGAAGAACAAACAGCTGCTTTGATGGAAGCGATTGAAAATGAAGGATTAAAGTACAAGGTAATAATACTCCTGGCAGTATTTACCGGCCTGCGGCGTGGTGAATTAATGGGCTTGGAATGGCAAGATATAGATTTCAACAAGGGCACGCTACTAGTAAGGCAAGCCAGTCAATACCTTCCCGACAAGGGTACATTCACAAAAGCCCCTAAAAACGAAAGCTCAGTACGGTTAATGGCACTCCCTGCATCGATTATGACTCTACTAAAACAGTACAAGGTAAATCAGGCTGAAGAACGATTAAAGGTGGGAGATTTATGGCGTGGGACAGGAGTACTAAGTAATTTTACTGAATTGCTTGATTCTGTCACGTCTAAAGATGTGTCTGCAGCACAACTTCTCAAAATCCTACGTAGCCAGGACGGAATCATTGAAAAATGGGAAGATAATCTCCAGGCTATAGCTGTCCGGATAAATAACGAAGAGATTATTCAGGAGCTTTGCAAGTTTGGAGAGAAAGCTGCTCCTGAGATAGCCGCCCTAAACACCTTATCCGATATGCAGTTAAAAGAGTTCATATCTTTGTGGAAAAGCAAAAAATCAAGCGGGGGCAGGTTATTTGTAACCTGGGACGGACAACCCATGCACCCGGATACTATCAGTAAATGGTTCCCGAAATTTCTAAAAAGACACGAGCTCCCCCCGCTCCCTTTCCACGGCCTTCGTCATACGGCGGCCACAATGTTGATTAACCAGGGACTGCCAGCCAAAAGTATAAGCGGACGCATGGGTCACGCCGATATAGGAACAACCTATAATATTTATGGCCACTACTTAAAGAGCGCCGATAAGGAAGCAGCAGACCGGCTGGAGAAGGTCTACCAAAACATGAAGGGCAACGTAAATTAAGAAACAAAACAGGACAGGTTTTAGCGCCTGTCCTTAGTGTTTTATTGGTTACTTTTTGGTTACTTAGGATACCGTTTTTATAAGACTATCCCCAAATTATCCCCAAGAGTATAAAAAAGCTTCCGGAGGAAACCCCGGAAGCCTTGTTTTTACTGGCGCGCCTGGGAAGATTCGAACCCCCGACCTTCTGATCCGTAGTTTCAAGATGCACAATCCAGCTTATTTCAAACCGTCTTAAACTATACTATTTATGCGCCTTCCCAGGATTTTAGAGCTTTATTTTTCAGAGGTCTATCCCAGTCTATTTTATACTAACCCACCTTGTTCGCAGTATTTATTACAGTAATATAGTAACCCACCTAAAGGGGCAAATTACTGGGCTATACCTCTATTTGTATGCACCGCTGATAAAACTTCTCTGCTTCTTCTAGGCCCCTATTTTTTAAAACATAAAGTAAGTTTTGGTATTTATAATCATCAATCTTTTTTCTGGTCTTTGCCTGCCTTGCTTTATCCAAGAATCTCTTTTCTCCCGTCCGGATATTATGGTTTGTGAAGGCCTTCTTGCACTCTGGATCAGGGCATGTGCTCTGGCTGTAGTTGCCCTTTCCCTTTTTGCCGCCGAGAACAAAAGTCCTTCCACAAACAGCGCACAACCCAAGGCGCAGATTAAACATACGAGCAAACATAATTTCAACCCAGGCGGCGCTTATTATATCTTTAATTTGAGCAATTAAAACTAGTTTAGCATTATGTGGTCCTGCGTGGCGCAACGTTAAAACTTCCATATCATAATCATCTCCAGTAAAGGTCGGATAGAATTTCACTTCTGAAACTCTATCATAGCAAGCCTGATCCTTGATTAAAAATGAGCGATGCTGAATGAAAAGATCGTTAAAAAACGAATTACTTTTCCTTCGTCCGGGACCAAGGTTATATATTACTTCACCAGCCAGTGCTAGTAATTCTGACGTTAAAGGGTTAGTATGCGGCGGCGCACCCGGTTTCCGGGGCGGATCAAATTTTGTTGACCAGTAATCTCTTAGACTTTTATCGTTTTGGCGAAGTTCAGGATATGGTAAATTAATTTTTAACTTTTCTTGAGCGCTCACTATTAACCTAGGAATAATTGTTTCATCAGGATTGTTTTCGTCCTTCAAATTATCTAAATCGGGCCCCGAGATAGTTTTAAATAACTCAGTGGTTAGTGCCCTTACTATTGGTAAGGGTTTTATTTTTTCTATCTGACCACTTGAAAGCTTCATCATTTCTCCATCATTACTAAAAAAATTCTCGGTGTCTTCTAGAAATATGAGTCCATTTGTCACAACCTCAGATGTAGGTAAAAAAATCTTTTTATAATGCACCATAACCCATCCTCTAAAAGCATTTTATACTTTGTCACAAAATGAATAGTTTTGCTTATTATACCATAACAATCTAAAATTAAACAAGAAGATTGGAAACGAGAAAATATAAAGGAGGTTTGTACAATGCAAACAGAGTTGAATCCTGAACAGTTCCCGGCACTATTAAAAGTGCCTGAGGCTGCAAAACTGGCACGAACTGGTAAGCAAACTATTTATAACTATTGTCATGTTAAAGGTTTCCCTTGTGTGAAACTTGGAAGAAATATTCGAATTCCAAGGGAGGCTTTTATGAGGTGGCTCGATCAGCAGGCCGGAGCTTAAAATAAAAGCCCACATAGGGGAGCAATCGGGAGCAATCATGGACCAGAAAATCGTAGTATTGGAAGCAGCTTTAGCGCATGCCGGGCGCGGGTACCCGGTATTCCCTCTCTGGTGGCCGCTCTCAAATGGCCGGTGTGTTTGTGGGGATCCAAAGTGTGCCAGCGTAGGCAAGCACCCAATAGAAAAAGGCTGGCAGGAGTTGGCTACAACCAGCGAGGCGACAATTCTAAAATGGTGGCAGCGGTGGCCTAAGGCGAATATAGGCATACCCACCGGCGAGAGGTCAGGAATCCTTCTCCTGGATGTTGATCTTAAAGGAGACGGACCGGATCATCTGGCCGAGTTGGAGGCCATGAATGGAGCATTACCTGAGACAGTCGAGGCCATAACCGGCAGCGGTGGCAGGCATATCCTGTTTAGGTACCCAACAGGCCGGGCAATCCCGAACAAAGCTCGCTTCCATAGTGGGTTAGACACCAGGTCTGACGGTGGCTTGTTTGTTGCTCCCGGGAGCCTACATGTTAACGGCAGGCGCTACGAGTGGGAGACAGAACACCACCCGGACGATGTGCCACTTGCAGAGGCGCCGGAATGGCTCTTAAGGCTGATGGAGGTCAAGCCAAAAGGTAACGCTGCCCCGCCGGTAGACGAATACATAGCTGAGGGCTCAAGGAATGCCGTATTAACAAGCCTTGGCGGTACAATGCGGCGGCGGGGAATGTCGCAAGAGGCAATTGAGGCGGCACTGATGGCTGAGAATGAAAAACGGTGTTTACCTTCGCTTGGTACTGATGAGGTCCGTAAGATTGCCGAGAGCGTTTGTCGTTATAATGCTGAGGTTAAAGGGCAACCCACTTGTGAGTCTAGCGATAAAGCAAAGTCAATCAACCTGAACCTCCTGCTTACAAAGCCTGACCTAAATAAAAATGTTGAGATCCCTATGATTTTACCGGGTATATTCCCCAGGGGTTATGTGACTTTACTTGTTGGTGATCCAAAAAGCGGAAAAACATGGCTGGCGCTAAGGCTGGCGTGTGAATTGTCGAAGGGCGGTTCTATCCTTGCGGGTTTTTCAAGCGTCGTTCCCTGTAGGGTGCTTTATCTTATGGGTGATACCGGTCCGCAGCTTGTAAATTACCGTCTGCGAAAAACTAAATTTTGCTTTGACCCTAATAACTTGAGATTTACCTACGCTGAGGATGTTCGACAGCAGGGGGCAGACCTGGACCTGGGAACCAGTGAAGGCTTTACCCTGCTTGAAATGCTAATGGTCTCATGGGAGCCGCAGGTGGTATTTATAGACACCCTAACGTCATTTCATGCTGTTGACGAGTCGGACAACAAGGAAATGAAGCCTGTTGTTTCAAAAATGCGAGACCTGGCAATGCGGAGTAATGCGGCCATTGTCTTACTACACCATACGAGGAAAAAAAAGAGGTCTGAGCTGTCAATGTCAATGACACAGCATGACTCAGTAGGGGCCGGGGTCCTGGCCCGGTTAGTAGGTAATGTGGTAGGGGTTGAAAAAAAATTAGGTGAGGACGGGAGCCCATTTTACCTGGTTCGCAGTTTGGCAAGTTGGTTCAAGGAATTTAGCCCGTTCAGCTTCACCCTGGAGGATGAAACCGATGAATCCGGGCAGGAGTGGGTAAGGATGCCCATAGACTTAACGCCAGAGGTTGGCAAGGATGCTCGGGAGACTATTCAAAGGATAATTGATTTAACCTACTGGGATGGTAGCAGTTTTACACGGCAGGACATTTGTAATAAAACAGGTCTTTCGCATGGACCAGTTAGTCAAATACTAAATGAGCTGGTTAAAGAGGGGAGATTAATCCCCCGTGGCAGCACAAGAAACAAGTCTTTTGCTGTCCCGCTGGACATTGTTGACATGATTCCATGATTCGTCTACTGGAAATTTTAATTCGTCTAGTGTTTTAATTCGTCTAGTGGGGGTGTTGGTAGACGAATTACCCCTCAGCCCAGTAACGGCGCGAAATAATTCGTCTAGTAGGTGTAGACAAATAGTAGACAAATTAGTTGAGGAAAATTCAATTCGTCTAGTATTCGTCTAGTAGTAAAAGACGAATTAAACCCAGTAATACCAAGGGTTTAAAGCCAATTCGTCTAGTGATTCCCCCCACTTAAGGGAATTCGTCAAGTTGGAGGTAAAAACAATGGGAAAACCTACAAAAATTCCAGTGGTAAAAAGGAGCTCAAGCCTAGGTCTGAGAACCGCTGTATGGCATGTATCAGGTCATCCAAGGAGAACGGCTTAATTTTTGATTATCGAAAGTGCCAGGTCCCGAAATGAGCAAGCGCCAATTCATTGAAGTACAACTGACCAGTTGCAAGCTATTTTTGACGGAGCAAGAGTTTGTCGGGTTACTGGCAAAGGACGCTATTGCCAGAGGCAAGGCGATTATGCGAACTAGGGCAGCCAGAGAGCGGAACAGTAAGACCCCTCCAAGGTGTCGGGGACCTTCACCAATACCTTAGCCCCCTTGATTCCTTGTCAGGAGTCACTCTCTGAGCCCGCGCTGCTTAAGGGTTTAAAACAAACTACTGCAGATCAACTGCAATATTAAAGATAATAAAATCAAGGTAAAACTACACTCCTTACCTCGCTATACCAAGGGATGGTAATAAAAAGTAGCCGGCACTGGGCCGGTAATATAAAAAAAAGGAGACCAGGAAAATGCCAAAAAGAGCTATGGACGACATTATCAACGAAATCAGGGAGAACAAAAAGAAGGTGGATGCTGAGCTCAGTATCATTCGTGAAGAGCAGGACTTATCAGAGGCTGGCCGAGCTAAATGGGCAGCAAAAGCCTGGGGTAAGGCTATGGCCAAACACAGAAAGCTTGTGGCTGAGTTAAACGCTACCCGTGAGGAAACCAGGACAGCTTTACGCAAGGCAGCCTTCAGTCCGCGTATTGGTTACACTGCAACCGTTGGCGACAAAGCCGCTATAAGGCAGGCGTTCAATACGGCTATGTTCTCACTGCAGGAAGCCGATTCCAAGGGGCTTATGCGAGCACTGGAAAGAGCGCAGCGCACCGGTGACGACCTTTACGCCCTGGCCGTTGCAAACATAGCCGCTGAAAAAGGTGACAGCAAGGTATTGCAGCGTTATCGTGAATTAGCTGGTTCTGAACGGGCAGAGGACATGGACAAACTAGTGGAATTTGAGAAAACATTTGGCGACAGCAGAGACACCTCTACCAAATTCGCCGAAAAAATTATTATAAGTGCCCCGTCACAACCAAAGGAAATAAGCATGTACAGTGAGGCTTGGGAGATAGCTAATGCGGCTATGGATGGGGCCGAGGTATAACATACAGATGGCAGTAAAACGCTCAGCATGGGCGCTCCCCGCTCTAAATGCGGGGAGCGCTACGAAAAGGAGGATATCAATGGCAACATTCCAAGGGTATAAACTTAATGCTAGCATTGAAGCCTGGAAGCGTATCAATGAACAATTCGGCTCATTAAAAACTGCCATTAATGAGCTTAAGGTGGGAAACTATTGGGCAATAATTATCTTTCTCTGGTCTTTCATGGCCGACAATGAACCCACCATTACCCCGGAGAAAGTAGCACGTATGTTAAATACTTACAATGTGGTAACAACAGCAAATGCTATAGGACAAGCGATTGATAAAAGTCATAATAAAGAACTTAATAACCTGATTGGGTTTATTAAGCATTAAGGGAGGGATAATCAGTGAACGTTGGCGAGTTAATTGTATCAATGAGACTTGATCGTAGCGAATTAACCAACGGTATGAGGCAAGCTGTGGCAGGACTAAAAAGCATGTTGAATCCGGCCACTATTGCCGCCGGCGCGGTTGCTGCGATTGGAGCTGCAACTGTAGGGGTAGCGGCTAAAGGGATGACTATGGCGCTGCAGTTTGAAGACGCTAACCGCCGGATGGCAGCAGCAACCGGGTTACCTATCGAGGCTATGCAGGCTTTTGAGCTTCAGGCTGAAAAGATGTTTGCCGCCGGCCGTGGTAGTGTGGAAGAAATCTATGGCACAATGACACAGATTCAACAAGCGTTTCACGGGACGGCAGAGGAAACCGGAGCCCTGGCTGACAAAGCTCTGGTGCTGAAAAAGGTTTTTGGCTATGAAGTAAGCGAGTCAATCCGTGCCGTGGATGCTATGGTTAAAAACTTTGGTGTTGATGGCAGCGCAGCCTTTGACATTATCACGAAAACAGCGCAATTGGCCGGTGATAAAGCGGATGACCTATTGGACACCTTTAATGAGTACTCTGTCCAGTTTGCCTCTATGGGCTTTAGCGCCGAAGAATTTGCCGGGATTTTAGTAAAAGGCGCACAGGAAGGCGTGTTTAACCTTGATAAAGTCGGCGACGCCATGAAGGAGTTTAACATAAGGGCACAGGACGGCAGCAAGCTCACAGCGGAGGGTTTTGCTGCTATTGGCCTCAATGCTGAAGAGATGGGCTCAGCTATTGCCCAGGGTGGCGAATTGGCACAGATGGCCTTTGAAGCTACCATTGCCGGGTTAGCTGGTATGGAGGATCCTCTGAAACGGGATGCTGCCGGTGTGGCTTTGTTCGGCACAATGTGGGAGGATGTGCGGGCTAATGTTATTACAGCTATGAATGACGGCAAGAATGCATTGGGTGAATTTGCAGGGGCAACAGATGAAGCAGCCGGTAAAATGGGTAGTGGTTTAGGTCCTACTCTTGAGCGAATTCGGAATCAGCTTACCCTTGTTATGAAACATGTGGGAGAAAAACTGTTACCCACATTTATAAGCCTGGCCGATTGGGTAGAAGCAAATATGCCTGCAATAGAGAAAACCATTAACACAACCTTTACGATAGGCGCTAAGGTTATCGAAGGAATCACCTTACCTATCAGAAACCTGATTGCTCTGCTTAAAGGCGATTTCAGACAGGTATTGGAGAACACACTTAACTTCTTCGGTTTATCGCTTGAAAGTATGGAAAAGAAAGCGTCTGAAGTATGGAGTGAGATAAAACTTAACACTAAGGCCGTCTGGACGGATATCAAAACCTGGCTGTCTAACACCTGGAATAATATTCTGCAGCAAGCACAAAGGACCTGGAGCGATATAGGAAATTTTATCAACACTATTACCGAGAATATCACCAGCAGCTTCCAAAACCTTGTTGATAGGGCCTTAAACTGGGGCCGCAACCTGATAAGTAATTTCATTAATGGAATAAAAGCTGAGTGGGACGACCTCAAGGAAACTGTCGGTGATGTTGCTGGACTTTTTGCTGACTTCATCGGTTTCCACAGCCCGACAAAGGAAGGCCCAGGCCGTGACGCTGACAAGTGGATGCCAAACCTGGTAAAAATGTTGAGCAAAGGGGCAGAGGATGAAAGGCCACTTCTGCAGTTAGCCTCAGAACAGCTATTGGAAGCATTTAAGGCGCCCATAGTTGAGATAAATAATAAGTCACAAGAGAACAGGCCCCTGTTGCAGCCGTTTGATGGGCAATTAATAAGTGCTATCCGTACCCCGGTGGCGGATATGATGCCTTCTGCACCGGCAGTTGCCGCCGGTGGCGGTGGGGTATACATTGACACACTCAACCTTTATGGATCAACTGCAGGGGAGCTGTGGGAGCAGTTAGAGCGTAAATTACACCGTGTTGGTGTGAGATTGTAAGGATCGGGATTTACCCGGCCCCTATCCTAAAGGAGTTTAAATAGCAATCAAGAGCTGTACAGAAAGACCGCTTATAGCAAGGCTCATTAGACTGATACTGCAAATCTACTGTAAAAATGTTTAGGTGGTGATAACCAATGCTGACCTCAGGTGGAAAGCCTAAAATAACCCGCAAAATGGAAGCTGCTATAGCTGCCCTATTAACTGCGCCAACCATCGCAGAGGCAGCCGCCGCAGTCGGTGTTCATGAGCAAACCCTCTGGCGTTGGCTCCAGCAGGAAGAATTTCAAGGTCGGTACCGGGAGGCTAAGCGCCAGGCGGTAGCTCAAGCGGTTGCCCGCCTGCAGCAAGCTACGACAAAGGCAGTTGATACCTTAGAGGAGGTAATGGATGATGATCTTGCAACTCCCTCTTCCCGTGTTACAGCGGCAAAGACTGTCCTTGATGCAGCATTCAAAGGGATCGAACTTGACGACCTGGCTGCCAGAGTTGACGAGTTGGAGAGACTTGCTGGACAGGAAAGGGACAACTGATAGCAAGGGGCTTTATGCATTTGAAAGGAGAGTTGCTGTGCTAAAAAAGCGAATTGCTGCACTGGAACGGTTGTTCCGGGGTGAGCCTTATACAATAACTTTTGAAGATGGTAGCTCAATCACGATAGGTCTAAACGAGTGGGATCAGGCCTGGAAGGATGTCGCCGCAGGTCAACCCAATTGGATATATGACCGTCTTAAAACTGAGAGGGACCGGGGAAATATTGATGCGGGTGGGATCATTTACTTGATGGAAGCATTTAGTCCAAAAACCGTTAAAGAGGTGTGGGCAGATTTTGTGGAGTAAGATGAAAGGTTGAAATATGATCAAAGGGGTGAATTGTTTGTTAAAACAAAGAATTTTGAGACTTGAACAAGCAGTCTTAAACCGTAATACTTTTAAATTTTTTGTTGCCCATGAACAGGATAACTCTGTAAAGATAACAGGGCCGAACTTTGATTTCTATGGCCCTATTAGCGAAGGTGAAAAAAAGCTTGCGAGCTTAGATGAACTTGGCTATTTTGTCATTAAAATAAAACGCACTACCAAGACACACCTAAACTTACCGGCAGTTGGGCCGTAGCCTTACCTGGTTGCCCTTTGATATCTAATCAAGAGGCACTGTCTGAAGCCTTGCAGTAAAAGGTTCTCAAGTGCCATACTGCAAGGTTACTGCACTTATTCAAAAAGGTGGGGCTGTTATAACCCTCCCTTTCTCCGGGGACGTAACGTCCACCGAAGCCGATAAGTAATAAAGGGGCAAACCGTTATGATTCTCCCTTTATCGGCGCAAAATTGCGCCGATAATTTTAAGGGGTACATTATAACGAGTACCCCAACAGAAACTATCTGTAAAAAAGGGATGGATGTTTTGGTCACCCCCTCTTTTCTTAGTTCCTCTCTCAGCGGAAGTTTTTAACATCATACCATAACCAGAAAGATAAGAGACTTTTATCCCGACTTCGAGGAACTAGGAAACTTGGATGAGACATCCAAGCATACCGGAGGTAACCCCACTAGATTAAATAGGACGGCACAATATTGCGCTACCGAGAAGGTTTTTCGATTTTAAATCGTTAAACCCCCGACCCGTCACTGCTTTTGGCTCCTCAAAATTGGGGAGACCACGATCTCACTGAATCTAGAGTGGACTCAGTGAAGAATTTGGACGGCTGAAATTCCGACAGACCACCTGTTACCATAAACGTCAACATAGCCGTATAGAACAAGCCGCCCTATCCTTGTCCACATCCAATAAAATAACGATTCCGGAACACGAATACAATTTTACTTAAACAGCTTACCCAGCAGCCTGCCCGTGGCTTTGCCCGCTGCTCTCCTGGCTATACGTTTACCTACGGTCCCTTTCTGGACGGCTGAAACGTCCCCCAGGAGTTTAGCAAGGCCGTAGAGCAGGCCTCTGGTTTGGCTGATGGGGGCCTTCTTCCTACGGGCCAATGTGATACCTCCCTCATTTTTTTGTATCCTTGACCATTCGTTTCTCTATGAATTTTTCTAAATCACTTGGGCGAATGCGCCAATTATCACCAACCTTAGCGGCGGGCAATTCACCTGAACGCAAGTAGATATACACGGTCCTAAGATGAACTTTTAAAAGATTAGCTGCTTCTTGAGGTGTAAGTAACTCTTGCATATTTCAACCCCTCCCACACCATACAATATCATATAACACCATAAACATCAATAGGATCCCCTGTAAACCCCTTGACATTGTATGGAGTCATATGATATCCTATGGAGTGTAAGCAAAAAATTTTTTGGAGGGGTTCATATGGGTACCAAAACAAAATCACGGCTCTACCTAGTGGTTGACAACACCAAGAGGAAGCCGGAGCCGGGACCAAGAGATCCCGCTGTAGCTGCAGCAATCAAGCCCATTACATTTACCTGGGCAGTATCCCTGCAGGTGATAGAGGCCAAGCAGGTGATGGCGGCTTAAAGAGTTACTTGTATTATTACAACCACCCGGGGGTGGAAATTCAAAAACACAAGGGAGGTATTTTTATGCCCGCAATGCCTAAAGACGATTTTCAAGAAGCTTTTTATGGGTTTGTGTTTGAGCGTGCTTTTAAAGTTGCCTCTTATGCAGCGCAACAAGACCCCAGGTCAATTGAACTTCACAAAGAGACACACCAAGCATTTGACAAAATCAAAGAATTTCTCGGCGGTGATAATTCTCTCCTGCTTGATTTAGAATCAGCAATGAATGCGACTGCTTGTATCGTAACGGAGTACGCATACAGGCAGGGCTTAAAAGACGGGGTAGCTCTTAAGGCTGAATTAGGCATGGAACAACCCTTATGGGCTGGTGGGCTGAATGAAAGGTTCTAAAGCGGTAATCATTGTACTTAGCTTACCCCTAGGTTTAGAGCGTCTTGAGTTGAAAAACATGATTCTAATTACAATGGACTACGCGAAAAGATGCGCGGCAAGTTATTTAGAATTTAAAAGGGGTAGTGAGCACAAAGCGACCAGTTTAGCCAGAGAGGGGCTAGAGCAATGAAAGGGGTTGTTATCGTACCAGGCTTGCCAGTTGATTATATCGAACTGGAGTATGTTGTATTGGTGAATGCAGAGTATTATAACGACTTGCTGGACAGTTAGTTTTCAAAAATGGAGGGCAAGCAATGAAGGATTATATTATAATGCCCGGGCAGGTAGCAGACATGATTGAGTTGGAGGATGTGATTTTGATTAGCCTGGATTATGTGCTACAAATTATTTAAAGTTGTCCCTAAGGCCAACAGGCGGGCACTTGTTGACATGATTAATGTTTTAGGTGAGCTGAATGATCTTACAGCGTAAAATTAGAGATTTTATGGATGAATTTGAACAACTCGGAGAGGTCGGTTTTGAGAACAGACCTTTGCCAAGCGGTCAAAAGCAGAAGATTTATTTCCTGAACGAACCGCAAGCTACTTTCCTGTTAACTCTACTCAGAGACAGCCGGCAAGTAGTACGTCACCCTAAAACCAAGGTTTTGAGACTGGCTGGGTGAGTCAAGGCCAGAGTGAAATGCTCTAGCTGGTTATTGAAATTCCGGAGTCAGTCCCGCTACAGTGGGGCTGACTCTACTAGAAATAATTGGAGGTGTAAGTATAGACCATGGTTAAAAAGTCTGATCAACAAAAAGACAAAAAGAAGAAGGCCCATAAGCGCGGACACGGTGAGGGGACTATATACCAGCGCCCTGATGGCCGTTGGACTGCTCAAGCTACAATAGGGCGGGATTCGGAAGGCAAACCAAAGAGGGTTACATATTACGGCAAAACCCGTCCGGAGGTCCTTGAGAAGCTTGATAAAGCCAGGGCAGAGTTAAAGGCCGGCACCTTTGTAGCCAATACTAAGATGAGCGTCAGCCAATGGATTGCCACGTGGCTGGAAACCTACGCAAAACCAAGGGTAAGACTCTCCACCTTTGAAAGCTACCAGGCCCTATTAACTCAGCATGTTACACCCGTCATTGGTGGCATATACCTAAAAGACCTGCGGCCTGAACACCTGCAAAAATTAGTTAACCAAAAGCTTGAGTACGGCAGGATAAATAAAAAAGGCGGTCTTTCTGCCAGAACTGTACGTTATATACTTGCCTTGATAGGCCAGGTTTTGAAGCAGGCGTTAAAGGAGGGCCTGGTCAACCGAAATGTGGCCGATTCTGTCAGTAAACCAAAACGCAAGCAGCATGAAATTGTTCCCTTGACTATAGACCAGACAAACAGCTTCTTAAATGCTGCGAGAGATAGCAGGCACTTCCCCGCCTTTCTATTAGAGTGGGCAACAGGCCTGCGCAGGGGGGAACTCCTGGGGTTACGCTGGAAAGATGTGGACTTGAAAAAGGGAGCTATCAGCGTCAGGCAGTCACTGATCAGAACCAAGTCCCAGGGGTTAACCTTTACAGAGCCCAAAACCAAAAAGTCCAGACGTACAATCCCGATCCCACAGGAAGCCCTAACAGAACTAAAGGCTCACAAGGCCCGGCAGAACCAGGAGAAGTTACTCCTGGGTGGGGAAACTATAGATGGTGTTTATGTCCCCAATTACAAAGATAATGACTTAGTATTCTGTAGGGGTGATGGTCTACCGATGGACCCGCGGGGATTCACCAAAGCCTTTGATCTGATACTCAGCAAAGCAGGCTTGCCAAAGGTGGCCTTTCACGATATGAGACACGGCCACGCCACAATGCTCCTGCTGCTGGGGGAACATCCCAAGGTAGTACAGGAACGGCTAGGCCACAGCACTATAACGATGACCCTGGACACGTACAGCCACATACTGCCAGGACTTCAGGAAAAGGCTTCATCGAAGTTAAGCACGGTATTAGATATAAAAGAAAAACCTTCCCATCAGGAAGGCTAACGCAGAGATTTACAACCAAAACCGTCATCGTACCAGGATGGCGGTTTTAAAATTCTTATGCAGTAAGATTGCAGTAAATGAGTGTTTTCAGTAAGGCTCCGGTTACCCGGAGCCCTTGGTATCTATGGCGCGCCTGGGAAGATTCGAACCCCCGACCTTCTGATCCGTAGTCAGACGCTCTATCCAGCTGAGCTACAGGCGCATAATGGACCACCTCGTTTGCGGTGGCAAGTTATATTGTAACAAAATCGGGATTGCTCGTCAAGTCGTTGTTGGCCGGGCACATTATTCCCGGCATGTTCATTATAATCCAAAAGCTGTCAGAAGCCTGCGGGAAAAACTTACCAGATTAAAAATAATCCGGTGCAGCTCTTTTTTCCCGCCTTTTTAATAAACTGTTAAAAACTCTCCCGGCAGGTGTGCAAATGCAAACCCTGGCTCACTATTTTAAGCCCGATGCCTCAATCATTATCCCCTGTAAAAACGAGGGCGGCAACGTCAAAATGACTGTGGATTCGTTAATGGCTGCCCTGCCTTCCAGCGGAACCGAAATTATAGTTGTTGACGACTTGTCCCAGGACGATTGCTGCCGTTTTCTGCAAGCAGACTCCCGTTACGCCAACATCCAATATATCTCCTTGCCCGGCCTTGGCGCGGCGCAGGCCAGGAATTATGGCGCTGCTGCAGCAAAAGGGGAATACCTGGTCTTTTGCGACGCCCATATCACCGTTCAGGAAGGATGGCTGGCAAGCCTTCTAAGCACCTTTAACCGCCCGGGCGTAGACGCCGTTTCCCCGGCTATAGGCTCCATAGCCAACCCCCACGCAGTGGGCTATGGCCAGACCTGGAATGCCCGTCTGGAAACAGCCTGGCTTCCAGCCCCTGCCCGGATGGAGACAACCAGGGCGCCCCTCCTGCCCGGCGGGTGTCTGGCCGTGCATTCCAGTGTATTTCAACAAGTGGGCGGTTTTGACCGCGGCTTTATCGTTTGGGGCCACGAGGACGTCGAGCTGTCACTGAAACTGTGGCTTTTTGGTTACGGGCTTTACATCAACCCCGCAGTCAAAATCCTTCACCTCTTCCGCCAAAAACATCCTTACCGGGTAACTTTTGATTACGTTCACTACAACCTTTTACGCATGGCCTATTCCCACTTCAATAACAACCGTGTTGATAAGGTCATAGCATTGGTAAAACCGTACGGAAAATCTGAAAGAATCATCAGAAATGTTTTAAAAAGCGGTGTTTTAGACCAGCGCCAGGATTATTTTAAACGCCGCCAACGTGACGACGACTGGTTCATGTCCGAGTTTCAAATACCTTTTTGAAAAGAGAGCTCATCATGGTGCATTCTCCGCAACTTGGGCATCATTGACCAGAAAAGCCCTCTCCCAAATATCCACATAAGATCCTGTTGCCCACTCAGCCATAATAACGGTTTCGCCTTCCCTTATCTCAATTTCCCCCATGGGTAAACTGTCTAACTTTTCGTCGCTTATTCCGTAGATATACAGTTTGTTTTTCGTTTCAATAATGGCTATATCCTTATTCGGCGAAGTAAAGGCATCCAAAGCGTTCGGAACCCGGTCTTTAATATTCTGCCAGCTAAGATATAACGTATCGTAAAGAATCAAATTGGCGGGCGGAATGATGTTGATAGGAAACTCCCTCGTTTCGGCCATGCCGTTACTTTGATAATTTATCCTTCCCTGAAGATACCAGTGTCCGTTTTTTCGTGTCAGCCCAAAATTCTCCTCGTCCGCAACTTCATTGAGCAAAGTAACACCTTCATCACGCAATGACCGAAGCGCTTGTTCCCTGGCGCTGCGATAAGCTGTTAAGCCCTTGGCTCCCAACAGATCTGAAACCTTGATACCGATCTGAGACGACAATTTGTCAACCGGCAATACCTGCAGAATACTTATACCGGCGGTAATATTTTCTATGGCAATATAATCGTTTCCTATATAGTCAATGGCTATTGCTGTATTCCTTTTTTGCGCTTGCTTTAAAGAGGTCTCCCCCGACACTCTTTGAGTTGCCGAATCCTTCACCGCTGTATCGTGCGCGAATAATTCCGCAGTCCCATTATTCAGAGCGCTGCGTACCTGAAGCTCCCAGAAACCGCTATTACGCGGGAAAAAAATATTGTTCCTGGTCAGAACCGGACGGAGCTTTTTATCGTCCGAAGCAACCCAAAGGGTTTTATAGGTATAGCCATTATCCGATGGTATTTTCACTCCTATAAAAATCCCGGAGGTTCCTATATTGCTTTCATTGTTTGTATCACGAATATTCGTGTCCGCAACCGGCAGGGGGCTGTCCGCCTGATCAGATATTTTCCGAAGCAGCAGTACTTTGTTTTGTACAAAAGCTATAACCGTTGCATCATCGATTTTCATAAATTCGCCCAGGAAATTTAAATTTGCATATAGCGTAACGACGTCGACTTCCTTATTCATAGACACAAGATAGTTGTTAAGTGCAATATATCTGGTCATCAAATAATCGGTTGAATTTACCTTCTTTATTTTATAGGAGGGTTTGTTCCAGACATAACCCCCTAATACCGCAAGTTCCCTGGTAAACTGGGCAGTACCACCCTCTGCCGGAAGGTTTGCCTCGCCGGCGTATCCTTCGGGAGCCAAATTTTGCGTCACCGTCCATTTCCCTTCCAATGGACAAACATTATATACCGGCGGAACAATCTTTCCTGTTGCCGTCCACGAAGGATTTGCGCAGCCGCTCAGCAAGAGAAGAGAGAATAATGCCAGGAAAAGTTTATACGTATTAAGCATCCGGACGCTCCCCTTTGGGCAAGGTTATCACCACATCCGTTCCTTTATTAAGCTCGCTGCTGATTTCCAGCTTTCCGCCCATCAGGTTAACAATCTCCTCGCAAATCGAAAGCCCGATCCCGTTTTTGGAATGTGAGCTTTTCCCTTTATAAAACTTTTCTTTGACCATGGGCAGTTCATCTGCAGCTATCCCGCAGCCGTTATCGGATATGGTAAATTTAAAACCTTCTTCTTGGACTTCCGCTTTAAAATGGACATAACCTCCCGGATGATTAAAATTAAAGGCATTATCCAGAATATTAATAAACAACTGTTTAAGACGATTTGCATCCGAATAAATATTTGGCATGTTTTCAGGATAATCAACGGTAAAATCAATATTTTCCCGCACTGCCCGCGGGGTCAATTGTTTACGCAAATGTTCAAATAGATTCACCAGGTTCACGTCTTCAGCGTTGAGTTTGATGCGGCCGGAAACAAACTTGGAAAAATCCAGAAGTTCTTCGACCATCTGCGTAAGCCGTTCACTCTCTTTGGAAATAATATTCAGGCCATCTTTGAGCATCTCTTTCTGCTGAAAGCTTTCACTTTGTAAAGTAATCGCCCAGCCCTTAATGGATGTCAATGGCGTACGCAGTTCATGAGACACGGATGATATAAAGTCATTTTTGAGCTGTTCCTTTTTCACAATTTCATCAGCCAAGTAATTCAATGTATCAGAAAGCTTGCCGATTTCATCATCGCGCGTTTTCCTGCTCTTTATTTGAAAGTTGCCTGCCGCCATTCTTTGCGCCACAGCCGTAACTTCCTGCAAGGGTACAGTGATGGTATTGGCTAAAAAAATGCTGATCGAACCCACGATGAGGATTACAAACAGACCGATTAAGATAAAGACTTCCTCCGTTTTGACAATATCCTGGTCAACGGCACTCAAAGAGGCGATAAACCGTAAAGCGCCTACGATTTGATTGTCTGATTTGAGCGGATTGGCGACAGCCATGACTTTTTGCCCGTTCAAGTAGCCGACCCATACACCCGTTTTGCCGGTTAAAGCTTCCTCAATATCGTTACCCTTCATTTCCTGTGAAATGCTGCCCTGGGAATCCATTACAATGTTGCCGTTCTTGTCAACAATCTGCACTTCGGCATTACTCTGGTTCCAAAATGCATCAACATTATAAAGCACATTGTCTTGAAGAGATGTATCCGAAAAATACTTTGTATACATCTCCGTGCAAATTTTTATCTGATTGCTGAGACTGCCTTCAAGACTGCTGTAATAGTTCTGGCGAACGATGTAAATAAGAAGCATTTCCAGAATCGCAACGGTGAAAATAATAACTATCATAAAATTGGCGGTTAACCTTACTCTGATTCCTTTCATTAACTGCTCCTGTCAGGTTCCGCCTGCAATCGATACCCGGAGCCCCAAACCGTTTTTATATAGTCAGGCGCAGACGGATTATTTTCAAGCTTTTCCCTCAGCCTTCTGATATGTACATCCAAAGTTTTCGTATCCCCAAAATAGTCTTCTCCCCAGACGGCATTCAATATTTCATTTCGTTTAAGCGCCTTCCCCTGGTTTTCCATAAACATCTTCAGCAATGCAAATTCGGTTGGCGTTAATTCAATTTGCACACCCTTTTTTAAAAATTTATTGGCAATAACATCCAAACACAGATCCCCGCATTGAAGAACATTTTTACTAACCTTAAAGTATGTCCTGCGCCTTAGCATGGCCTTGATTCGCGCTATCAACTCAAAGGGGTTAAACGGTTTGACCAAATAATCGTCCGCACCCAATTCAAGACCAAGGATTTTATCTGTGTCCTGCCCCTTTGCCGTCAGCATGATCACCAATGTTTCGGGCATCATTTCACGAATCTGCTGACAGACTTCGAAGCCGCTGATCCCCGGCAGCATCAGATCCAGTACGGTAACGTCGGGCCTAAAGCTTCTCAGCATCGTGAGGGCTTTCTCCCCAGTCTCCGCTTCTCCCACTTCATATCCGACCGCGCTCAGGTTAAGGGTGATAAAACGCCTGATCGATTCCTCATCTTCAACAACTAGAATTTTTATTTTTGGATCATGCATCGGATTTCTCCATTCTATTTAACTGGGCAATTAAATATTTAAAATATTGCTAGAAAACATATAATTATTCTATGGAAAAAGTAGCTGCCATTAACTCCAGAAACTCAATATGGGATTCGTAAGCAGGTTGTCCGGCTTCGTAAATCTTATAAATCGCTTATGGCGCGAAAGCACCCGAAACAAGCGCCGCATAAGCTTGAATTCCTGCCTGTTTAAGGTGAACCCCATCCGGGTAAAAATAGCCGTTATGGCCGCTGCTTGCCGAATACCAATCCACCAGTGTTATTTCCGGATGGGCGGCCGCGGCCTGGGCTAAGATCTGATTGACCACACTTTCCCACGGTTTCGGAACACGGGTATTCACTATCACGATCCGCCTCTCCTGTCCAAGCAAATTCAGTATATCCATAAACTGGTCCTGTGTAAATGCTCCATTTGCCCCCAGCTCGATAACAACCGTCTTCCCCAAAAGACCCTGTTCTTTCAGGTTTTCTATTACCTTCGGCGCCTGATACATCTGCCGGCCGATTTCCGCATCCACGATAATGTCCGGGAAACGCTTCTTAAGTTCGCGTCCGATGTCAATCATGACCGAATCTCCAATAATAGTGACGCCTTTACCTGTAAACACATCTTTTTTATCTGCTCCCAAAGTTGCTTCCCCGGCGACGAATTTCTTCCCGGCTCCATTTTCCTCACTTTCTCCTGGTTCTGTTTCTGCGGGCTTTGTTTGTTCCGGTTCACGAATAATCTCCGATTTTATATCCGTTTGTTTCGCCTGGCTTATCATCGCACAGCCGCTTACCGCAAGAATGAATATACTAAAAAATACTACGATGCCTGCTAAAGCAGTCTTTCCAGAAACCCCCAATGGCTTTTGCCACCACTTTAAATGGTATAACAACCCCTGCAAAAACTCTTTCCATTTGCCGCGGCGAATCGGGTCCTCGATGAAGAACCAGGAGAACGCTGCCAGGGAAATGCTCAAGGCCGTCTGTCCAAGCGCAAGCTGAATATTCACTCCTCCCGTATTGACGGTCGGGCTTGTCAACACGATGACAGGGTAGTGCCACAGATAGATCCCATAGGAACAGACACCCAGCGACCGCAAGGGTTTCATGCCAAAAATCCTGCCGAGCCGGCTGGCCGGATGGGCCAATACTGCCACTATAACGGCCGTGGCGACAGAAAAAAGCAAGAGCCCGCCGTAATATAAGAATGTTTGATATTGATTGCTTTTCCAAATCATCCAAAACACAGCCAAGAGCGCTGCCCCTCCGACGGCATCGAGCCCAATACGCCCTCTGGGAGACAGATCGTCAGACAGCTTTCGGCTAGGCCATATGATTGCAAGTACAGCACCAATGAGCAAAGAAAAAGCGCGGGTATCGGTTCCATAGTAGACCCGGCTGGGATCCAAACCGGGCGTATAAACAATTGCCATCGCAGCAGCTGAAGTTAAAACCAGAGCTAGTATTAACCCAGCTAAGCGGCCTCGCTGTGGAATATAGTGTAACCCCAGCCCCAAGAGCAAAGGCCAAACCAGATAAAACTGTTCTTCTACAGCTAAAGACCACAGGTGTCCTAAAGGCGAAGGCAATCCAAAGCTGGCAAAGTAAGAAACCTTTTGAAAGGTTAGCAGCCAGTTGCTTGAATAGAACATTGCAGCCAGAACATCATCCCATAGGGATGACAGTCGGATCGGATCGAATAAAGAAATCCAGACCATAACCCCTGCCAGCGTTACAAACAGGGCGGGTAACAAGCGCCGTGCCCGGCCCAACCAGAAATCTTTCAGGTTTATGCCTGCTGAAGGCTTCCATTTGGCAACTAAAATGTCGGTGATAAGATAACCGGACAGCACAAAGAAGATGCATACGCCCAGGAACCCTCCCTGGGCCCAAGTCAGGTTCTGATGGTAAGCAATCACCGCCATTACGGACAAGGCCCGCAGCCCATCCAGTCCTGGCATATAACGTCTTGCGTGAAGTGGAGCCTGTTCATCATGCTCCGCAAACCCAAGTTTTCCATTCCGTTCCATTTACTGATTTCAGCTCCGTACCCCAGTAATTCAAAATCCTTCGACGCCTTTTAGATGATCAGGTATGCCCTTTTTCTTCACAATACCAATTTTTTCGAGTAATTACTTTACAAAATGCTTAAAATTTCTTACGAAAAAGTTATATTTGGTAAATAGCTTTCGAATGGCTGTTCATTGATTCATCATGAACTGTATTAAAATATGAAATATAATTAGGCTGGAGTACAGTAATCAGCGCCGTCAAAAAAACGGTGTTAAAAGAATAATAAAAAGTCAACGCCGGGCCAAATATCCTTGTTTGCCAGAAAAAAACGCCTGCCGACTGGACTCTGTCGGCAGGCTACGAGCCCAGTATTTGGGCTTTCTATGTGTTTTAATAGTATCAAAATATGAGTACAATTTGGCAAATTAGGTAAATATAGATGCCGGTTATTATGCGTGACCGCCGCATTTGATGTGGACGGTTTTTTTACATTAATAAGGAACCATATTAAACAATTGCTCGAAAGTCCGCCCACAAATGCTTCAAAAGGAATTGACTTGGCTCTATTTCCAATCTTTCCAGAAACTGTTCCAATTGAGAAACACCTCTCATATTCCAATTATCAATTAAAACCAAGGGAGGAAGCGGTATTAAACCGGAAGCGGTATTGACTTCCTTAAGAATGTCCTCAAGCTCCATATTTTGGATATATCCTACCATCGTTCCGGATGCACAACCTTTGGCATACCCATGGTTTTTGGAAACAAAACGTTTGATTCCATTCATGACATATTCGGAAGTAAATATCCTGCCCGCCATGGGCTTGCCCAGCCTTTTGCATTCGATAATATATTCGCGCTGACATTTAAGCGGATCTTGTTCCAGCGTATCTTTCCAGAGGATCTGAATGTCAGGCCTTTTTCTTTCCCGTTCTTTTTCTGTTACCTCCTCATCGCTCGGTTGATTGTTCGCCTCGCACATCACAACATAAGAAGGCCCTGCCGTCTGGCGTCTCAGTGCCCAATATAATTTTCTATTAATCTCCGGTTCGCTTTGATCATGCAAAGGAATAGGGGATAAAGAATTCAAGGCAGATATTAAAAGTGCTAAGATTCCCCTTTCCTTCCGTTCCCAGGTATTTAATTGCGATATCAATGGTTGGCTCATCGTGCCTTGCTCCTTACCATGTTTTGTAAATTCATGGCTTGGACAAGAGTCGCCTCTGCGTCTTCTCTCGCTGAACTGCGCGTCCAGAGCCTTGCCTCGCTGCGCTTGATCACAAATATTTCGGTATCGGTTACGGCGCGAACCATGCCGTCCACATATATTTTTTTACTATTATAGGGGTAAAGAATATTATTTCCCAGCTTTGTTAAGACTTCATGCCACAGGTTATCCTCCGTATTCTTGATAACCGGTATTGGCTGACTTTTATATTTGGTTGAAAAAATAACGCCGATCATCGGGGCATGTCCCGCTGAGTTGACGACTCTCCAGCTAAGCTCGCCATCAGGTTCTAATTCGCGGTTCCAAATCGATAAGAAGGCCAAAATATATCCTTCCAATCCTTCAGGCAAGCCATTACTTTTCGCTAAATCATCCAGCGTACCTTGTTTCCGGGAGGGCAAGCGAATAGGTTTTAAAGCGTCACTATGGATACTATTGTAGAAAAGATCAAGTCCATAGGTACAAAGGTCGGTAATTAAATCCCGTTCCGCTTCATTCAATTCATAAAGTTCGAAGATGGCGTCGTCTAATTCCTTTTCTAGTGACGCCAGAGCGTAATTGGGGCTGACTTGAAAAATATTTTCAGAACCGCTGAATTCTCTCAGCCGGTCAACCCTAGTAATAATTTTATTTTGAAGTTCGCTGTCATTCGGCAATCTGATTGGTAAATCAAGAATTTCCTCCAAATGGACGGAGTGATGCCAATTGCCCCATGACCCTGTGGTATGGAAAAGATAATAGCGTGTTAAAGAAGACCATAAAACACCGAGGATGATCTTCTTTTCCCATTCTTCCAGGCCATCCATGGCAATACCGAATATGGAATGGCGGAAACAAAAAGGAGCATCTTCCAGCCGGGCTTGGATTCTGCCGTTAGCCCCTTTTGCTTCCGTGACGCCGCGTTTAATTAAAATCCTGGAACCTTTATATATCTCCTTATTGCCGAACCGATAGACCTCTTCCGGAACTGTCTTTAGGAATGAAAAATCAATTCTGCCATAACTGCGGAATTTTCCTGTTGGGAACACCCGATATTGCTTTAGCCAGTCGCTTGGACTATTCTTCCCTTTACTTTTATCTTGAAATCCATAACCTTTGGCCAGATTTCTGGAATTCACCCAATCTCTTAACCTTGGTTCCATGGACAGGGTATTAATTAAGGCATGGTCTCTATGGCTGCCCCACCAGTATATTTTCCAGGTTCGATCGTCATATTGTAAATCCGACTGCTTCAGTATTCTCATATCCGTATTATTCAAAATGACGACTTGCAGACCATTCACAACGGATGTTTTTTTGGCCGACCAATACCTTACTAAATTCTCTTCTTCCAATTTTATTTTTTGGTACTCCAGATAGGCGAAAGGTGACTTGACACCATTGAAGAAAATATCCCTGACATGGGCAAAGTTCACAACTTGGCTAAGCGTTGTTTTCTCTAAAAGCTGTTTGCGAAATAATTTATTATTGGGTTGCTGTTTAAAAAACACCCCGCTAGTTACTAATAGACCGGCACAACCCCTATCCCTCAATAAGGAATAAGCAAGCCAAATAAAAGCCTGGGAAAACTCTTTATCGCCAACCGCAAGTTCTCTGTTCAGGCACCACTGAATAGCAGTATTATTGGCTGCACCCCATGGCGGATTGCCAACAACGATATCGGCACAGTTTTCGGTAAATCTCCGGAGCTGTAAAGGATTGGTGATTTTGGCGCCTACATTGAAGGCATCGGCTTCCAAAAGGATATTCAGATTTTGCTGATTGGTTTCCGTACCTTCGTTAAATGCCAACTTCGGTAAACGTCTGCCTAACTTCATTTGCTCTAAAATGTCTTTTGGTTCCTGATAATTTAAAAAAGCCAAACATAGACTGAACGCCGCTACGCGTACCGCCTCTGAATTCACTTCGATCCCAGCAATTTGCTCCTGCAAAATTTTCCTCAACCTATCGGGAGAAGGAATTTTTCGTTTCTTCTGAATATGGTAGCGCACTATCCTTTGGAAAGTTTCGACGAGAAAGATGCCGGACCCACAGGCCGGGTCGAGCACGCGCGGATTCTGTGCCAACTTTTCCGGCGTTAACAATTGAGCCAGGACAAATTCAACTAAAGTGCCGGGCGTATAATGCGTTCCTTTATCGTCAAGATCCTGTTCATTATGGTAAAACTCTTCATAAATACTGCTGATCAAATCGGTAGGGATAAGGTCAAACTTATAAGCCCATAAAAAAAGCTTCAGCTGGGGGTCGATATCGCCGATTAAAAATCGTCTCAATAAAGTTAAATGCTCTTGTTGCACAACCGCACTTTCCAAATTATCTTGTGGAAAAACGTCGCCGTTAAAATCAGCCTTAAGCTGTTGGAACAAGGCATAAGTAAAATCTTTATTTTGTAAAACTTTGAGATATATCTTATGATCGGTATCATCCAAAATTTGATTTTTTTCAATAGGTTGATTGAGTAAAGCCGTCCATTCTTTCTGACGTTCGGCAATCATTTTAAAATAATCTTCGGAAATAATCCCCCTGTCTTCCAAATATCTTATAAAAATAGACCTTCCGATCAAAGCATGCGCATATTTTAAATTTTTTCCGCCAAGCCCGCTTTTCATTAACGCTGAACGTACTATTTTCAAGTCTTTAATTAATTGCTGATCAGCACGTTCTTCAATTCTACCGAAACGCTCCGCTTCGAAGGTCTGTCCGCTCTCCAATTGTTCACGCCTATATATACTTAGCTTTTCCGATATTTCATTAATGTTTCGTACGATATCTATTGGCTCAGGGATCTTTACACCATATTGATCTCTTTCCGGGGATTTGTTCAGGCCATAGACACGCAATTCACCAGGTAACGCTAAAAAGAGAAAACTTGGCCTGGCCATATTCCAGGAACGTTGAAATAGCTCTTGAATTGTTTCTTGGTTATAATCCGCCTGACCAAAGATAATAACAGGATTATTTTCCACAAAAAAAACTTTTTCAATTTTGGCATCTTCCAATCCTTGAGCCACTTTATGGGCTAAAACAAGCCAATCGCCTTTGTTAAGCCAATGAGATAGAGAATCCATGTCTGGAAGCTCGGTAGCGGATAGCAAGTCTCCTTCTATAAAACTTAACTGTTGATAGACATTTTCCAGAAACTCACTTTTTTCCGGAATGGACATGGAATTACCTCCTCTCTCTGGAACTTAACGAAAACACAACCTGAGTGTTTTTCAGGATATTGCCTCGTTCTTATCAGATAACTTTTCCTCGCAACTTTTTTTTACTTCATCCGCTGCCTGTTGGATATCAATCAACCATACCACCTGACCTTTTTTCGCTAAATCAATAGCAAAAATAGGGTTATCGCTTAATAAAAATAATCCACGGCCATCCGAAATAAGAGAGACCCCGCTTAAAGCCTTTTCATGGAGATTGTTTTTTAAGAAAAGCAAACAATCCTTCAACAGTTTGGTGGATAATCCGGCATCAAGAAGTCTTTTGACAATTTTCAACTCCACCAAATCCAGATATGAGTAAAACCGTGCACTTCCTCTTCCCGCAGCCTGGGCTAAACTGGGTTTAAATAATCCATTCCGGTCCCAGTAGTCAATTTGTCGCTGCGTCAGCCCTGTAAGTACAGATACTTCTGAGGATCGAAAACCTTGTTTTAAAACCATTATTCTCCCCCATAGGCATGGAATACAACTATGTATTTATTTCTACATTGACATTCTTATTCCTTTTATCTTTTGTAATAATAACATAATAATATACTAGAACATATGTTCTGGTCACTGATAATAACTTTGATCCGGGCCATTAATATGGTGGGAACGAAACGATTAGTAGAAGCAATGAGAGAGTGATCCCCTTTTTTTTCCCGTGTTTTAGGCTTTTAACAATTCAAAAAAGAAATAATTTCCGCTTAAAAAACCCGCAAACCCGCATCAATAGCGGGTTTTTAGACAAATCGTGGTGGACGTGAAGGGATTTGAATGACAGCTATTGCAGAGCTACATTGCTGATTTTACATGGGGGCCATACCCCCCTGTGATGGTTCGAATTCTACTTCTTCACTACATAAAAATAAAACCCACCTAATGGTGGGTTTTATTTTCATTGGCGGAGAGTGAGGGATTCGAACCCTCGATACAGGTTATGCCCGTATACTCGCTTAGCAGGCGAGCGCCTTCAACCTACTCGGCCAACTCTCCATAAAAATACTATTCAGCTCTGGCGGCTTTAAACGGCAGGACTTAAGCGTCTGGCGGAGGGGGTGGGATTCGAACCCACGGGACCCGTGAAGATCCAACGGTTTTCAAGACCGCCTCCTTCAACCGCTCGGACACCCCTCCCCGGCAGCCCAACGGCCTCCGTTTTACGTATGATTTTAGGGCAAGATTAAGTTTAACATAGAACAAATGCTGTGTCAATAAACCCTGCCGGTCTCGATGCTGTCAAGTTAAAGTGGGTCGTATCCGATAATTTCCAATGCAACTCAACCAGGTTATAAATTTGACACGATATAGATTGCAAAAAATTTAAAACACGGTGGCGGCGGCCTTGACTGCCACCCCCACGCATGGTCTGATAAAACATGCCGACGGGGTGGCTCCGGGAACATGTCTACAAAGATAGCGAACCCGTCGTTTCTCCCATTATACCATGCGTGTGGCCCCCGGCAGTCAAGGCTACCCTGACGGCGCCGCCCAAAAAAAGCCTCAGGGATTCACCAAAAACATGTCTAAAAAATCCAATCTAAAGTGAGACGGCTAATTAGTAATGCCAGTTCCCGGCTTTTCTGATTGGGTCCATAAGCTGCCGGCAAGGATGCCCGTACCCAATCCCCAGGATCTTTTGCAGCCAGGCCATCTGTTTGTCTTCTGGCCCAATAGCCGTCCTGAACTCGTACCGGCTCACTCTCTGGAGTAGGCGGCCCTGGCAGGCGAAGAATATCTATAAGATTACCGTTTCTTTTTGCACAACGAACATGGGCGAGATTGTCAGATCCGTTTACCGACCAGGAAGCCCCCTGATGTTTAAACCGACGGGCAATGGTATGCCCCACATTGGGTTCGATAACTCCCAATCCCCGGGCCGGGGAAGGGCAGGGACGGTTTCTTTCCCGCCAGTCGGTAATCCCTTCCCAAACGCTATTGATTAGGCTTTGGAAAGCTCTTAGTTTTTCTTTTCTGGTTTCGTTTGGTTCTTCAATGATCAACGTCCTTAAAAACATATTGAAAGCGGCCCGGCTGTTCGTGTCGTTCGTATAGAGGATTTTCTCGAGTTTTTTTCTGTGCTGGGGGTTAAACAGGCTAATAAGATCCCTTTTTAAGTGGAACCGGCAGTATTGATATTCGGCCCCTAAAAGATCGGCTCCTTCCCGGATCCAGTCGGCTCCGTCCCCGGCAATAATTTTTCTTGGGCAGCCGTCAAGATCGTAGAGCCGGCTTAAACGCCGTTCTAAGGCGCCCCAAAATTCTTCTCCTTTTCCGTGGTAAATGAAGTAAGTGGGGTTGATCAGTTTTGCTCTGCCATTCGGACCTTCTTCCCACCCTTCATAAACTACCGCTGTTTTTAACTCAAAGCGTCTCTGCTCACTTCTTTTGTGCCGGCGCTGTTGTTTGATCATCGCTCCGTCTACTTCGACAACCAATAAAGGGACAACACGGATACCGGTACCGTCTAAGCCAGTTTCCCCATCCCATTTCTTGAGGTGTTCACCGGCTACTTGGACATCCCGATGGATGGTCTCGTGGCTGATGCTCACCCCCAAAGTGGTCTTTAAGGTTTCTTTTGCCTTCCTGTAGGTTTGTTCGGCGGCAAGCATTACGGCTATTTCGCTCAACCGGGCAGAGACATGCGCTCTTGCTGGTATACCCAGCAGTTCGTCCAGCAAAAAGGTGTAAGCGTAAGCTCCGCTTAAAGTGCGCTTTTTGTAGTAGCGTCTTGGGTAGCTGAGCACCCCCAGGGTGGTTTCGAGGCTTCGCTCCCTTATTTCAACTACTTCCCAACCCTCCCGTTCGGCCGAGTAAAGTATGAGCCGATCAAGGTGTTCTAAAAATGCAGTCAGCATCTGAATCAAGTAGTCTCTGGCAATGGTAAATAGTTCTTTTTCTAAAGTATTGAAATTTGTCTTTCCGGCAAGTACACTGTTAAGTAAAGTACTCACTCTTTTCTCTTGCAGCCAGGAACTTTCTTTCAGATAGTCTTGGGCTGCTTGGATTTGGGGTGATGTATTCACTAGAAGAAACCTCCTTTGTCGGTTTGGCTTACTTGCATTGGAGGTTTTCTTCTTTTCTCCGTGGAAAAACTCCTTGTCTTTTCGCCTGGAGATTACTGGTGATCACCCACAGTTATTTTACAGCTACGCCGGTCTCTAGTGCCGGTGAAATCTTCAAAGTCAGCCAATCCGGGCCATACCGCCCATATAGGGCCGTAGCGCCTCAGGGATGATAACCGTCCCGTCTGCCTCCTGGTAATTTTCCAAAATGGCTGCAACCGTACGGCCGACTGCCAGTCCGGAGCCGTTTAAAGTATGCGCCAGTTCAGCCTTGCCTTTGGCATTCCGGAAACGGATGCCGGCACGGCGGGCCTGGAAGTCCTCAAAATTACTGCAGGAGGAAATTTCCTTGTACGCCTGGTAGCTGGGCAGCCAGACCTCGATATCGTAGGTTTTCGCAGATGAGAAGCCCATATCTCCGGTGCATAACAATATAACCCGGTAAGGAAGGCCCAGGAGCTGTAAAACTTTCTCGGCGTTTTGAGTAAGTTTTTCCAGTTCGTTGTAGGAGTCTTCCGGCCTGCAGAACTTCACCAATTCAACCTTGTTGAACTGGTGCAGGCGGATCAATCCGCGGGTATCACGGCCGGCGGCCCCTGCCTCCGCCCGGAAACAAGCGCTGTAAGCGCAGTGCAAGATGGGCAGCTTCTCCCCGTCCAGGATCTCATTGCGGTACAGGTTGGTAACCGGCACCTCAGCGGTCGGTATGAGGTAGTAGTCGGAGCCTTCGATTTTGAACATATCCTCGGCAAACTTGGGCAGTTGTCCCGTTCCCACCATACTGTCACGGTTGACTATAAATGGCGGAAATATTTCTTCGTAATGGTGTTCGGTGGTATGCAGGTCCAGCATAAAGTTGAACACTGCCCGCTCCAGCCTGGCTCCCAATCCCTTATAAAAGACAAACCGGGCGCCGGTGACCTTGCTTCCCCGCTCAAAATCGATGATATCCAGAGCTTCACCCAAATCCCAGTGCGGTTTGGGCTGAAACCCAAAACTGCGGGGCTCGCCCCAGGTACGCATAACCGGGTTGTCAGCCTCACTGACCCCGGTGGGAACCGACTCATGAGGTATATTGGGAATATCCAAAAGGATGTTTTGCAGCCTTCCTTCCAAGGCTTTAACCTCTTCATCCTTCTCCTTAATCTCTCTGGAAAGCTCCCGCATTTCCAGGACCATATCCGGCGCGTTTTGGCCCGCTTTTTTTAGCTTCCCAATTTCCTCTGAGACGGTGTTGCGCCGGTTTTTCATTTGCTCAACCATAAAAAGCTTCTCGCGGCGTTGCTCATCAAGTTTCAAAAACTCATCAAGGGTTACCGCGGAGCCACGCCTGACCAGTGCCTCCTGCACAATTTGCGGGTTATTGCGGACAAATCTCATGTCAAGCATTAGGATTACCCCCATTGAAAGTTAACAAAATATGCCTATTCAATATCACCATATTATACTATAACGGTTGTCTTTTGTAAAACCAACGGGTCTTGGCTTTGAAGGAGGCGCCGGTATCGTAATTCTGGCAATCATCCTCGACCGTCTCACCCGTGCCCTTGTCAAGGGCAGGGATCAAATCAACAGCGGTACCCTCTCCCGGTAAACCCTTAACTTAATAATTTGAGGCGCCCTCTTTGGGGGCGCCTCAAATTATTACTGCCGGAATTTTAGATGCTAACGTTTCTAACACTCAGCACTCCATCGATTTTGGCGATTTCAGGCATTGTTTCTTCAGGAACCGGCGCATCCACATTCAGAAGCATCACTGCTTTACCGCCGATTATTTTCCGGCCAACCTGCATTCCGGAAATATTGATATCGTGAGCGCCAATCAGGTTGCACACCGGACCGATAATCCTCGGCTTGTCGATGTGGGGAACATAGAGCATGTGGCCTTCCGGTATGGCATCGACATGATAACCGTCTATTGAGACAATACGGGGGTCGACCTTGCCGAAATTGGTCCCCGCCACTGAAATTTCTTCCCTGTCGGAAACAGCTTTAACCGTAATCAGGTTGGCGTAGTCGCCTTCCCCCGAGGCTTGCTGCTGGACAACGTTAATACCCCGGTTCCTGGCCAGGGTGGGAGCATTGACAAAGTTCACCTTCACCTGGAGAATCGTGTCCAGGAAGCCCTTTATTAAAGTAGTCGTTATAGGGGCCACTTCCTGGTTGGCCAAGTCACCGCTGTAGGTCACCTCAACCTTGTTGACGCGCCCGTCAATCAACTGGGCGCAAAACCTCCCCATTTTCTCGGCCAGGTTGAGATAGGGTTTGACCGTAGCCATCACCTTGGGGCTCATGGACGGGATATTTACAGCATTTTTAACAAACTCTCCGTGCAACGCCGCAATGAGCTCTAGAGATACATCACAGGCCACGCATAGTTGGGCCTCCGAAGTGGAAGCGCCCAGGTGCGGCGTGGCAATGAAGTTGTTGAACGCAAAAAGCGGGCTATCGGTATTTGGTTCCTTCTCAAACACATCAAGCGCGGCGCCAGCCACTTTCCCTGTTTGCATGGCTTCATAAAGCGCCTCCTCATCAACTACGCCGCCCCTGGCACAGTTGATAACACGCACACCCGGCTTCATCAGGCTAAAGGCCTTTTCCCCTAAAATGTATTTAGAATCTTTGGTTAAGGGAATGTGGCAGGTTATGAAATCTGCCATCTTTAGGATTTCGTCCAGTGGCAGCAGCTGGGCGCCGAGCATTTGAGCCTTTTCTTCAGTAAGATATGGATCATAGGCTACAACTTTCATTTCCAGACCCTGGGCCCGCTTGGCCACAGCTGCCCCGATCCGGCCCAGGCCGATTATGCCCAGCACCTTATCCCGCAGTTCAACTCCCATGAAAGATTTTTTATCCCACTTGCCGGAACGAAGGGTATTGCTGGCCTGGGGAATGTTGCGCGCCAGAGACATCATCATCGCTATGGTATGCTCCGCCGCGGCAATGGTGTTGCCGTCAGGGGCGTTGACCACCAATACACCCTTGTCGGTGGCTGCCGCCACATCAATATTGTCCACTCCTACACCGGCCCGGCCGACCACCTTAAGTTTAGAAGCTTGCTCCAAAACCCGGGCAGTCACCTTGGTGGCGCTCCTGACAATCATCCCGTCATAATCTGCGATGATATCGACCAGTTCGTCCTCGGTGAGCTTGCTGCGGACATCCACTTCAATATCGGATTCCGCTCTCAGCGCGGCTAAACCTTCTTCTTCAACCCCGTCAAGCACCAGTACCTTCATTGCTATACCCTCCCTAAAAATACTTCCTGCGCAGCCGCTATCCCCGCTCCAAGCTGTACGGGATAACCAGCCTCGGCCAGCGCCATTTCCAGTGCGCTTACGGCAATTATCACGTCCATTTTATCTGCAAAGCCCATGTGGGCGATGCGTATGATTTTCCCTTTTACCTCGCCCTGTCCGCCGGCAAAAATTACCCCATATTTATTTTTAATAATTTTTCTGAGGTCGTCGGCGGCAATTCCCTCCGGCCCCCATACCGCGGTCAAGGCATTGGAGGCGTAGCGTTCTTCCGCCAGGAGCCGTAAGCCCAGGGCCTTGACGGCGGCGCGAGTGGCACGGGCCAGCAGGGCATGGCGCGTATAGACATTGTCCAGCCCTTCCGCTTCCATCATTTCCAGTGCCGCTTCCAGCCCATAGAACAGGGTCACATTGGGGGTGTAAGCGGTATTCCACTTATCCAGGACTTTTTTGAAGGCCGGGATACTGAAGTAAAACCTGGGAGCTTTATTGTTGTTAACCACACCCCAGGCCTTGTCGCTGACGCTGACCATGGCCAGTCCCGGCGGCAGCATGAATGCCTTTTGAGATGCCGTGCAAAGCATGTCAATGCCCCACTCGTCCACCTTGATCTCGATTGCTCCAACCCCGCTGACTCCGTCCACCAGGAGTAATGCAGGTGTCCTGGCTACCAGGGCGCCGATGCCGGCGATATCGTTGCATACACCAGTGGAGGTCTCGTTCTGGGTCGCCAGCACCACTTTAACATCAGGATTCTGACGCAGCTTTTCTTCGACCACCGAGAGGTCCACATCTTTGCCGTAACCAAAATTAACCTCTATAAGCTCGGCGCCATAAGCCCTGGCAATATTGGCAAAGCGTTCCCCGAAATTACCGGTGATCAAGGCCAGGACCTTGTCTCTGGCGCTTACTGTATTGGCGATGGCTGTTTCCAGCGCGCCTGTCCCGGAATTGGTTATTACAAAGATATCATTTTGGGTCTGAAAAACCCTTTTCAGCTTTTCAACAATCCGCTTGTGCATCCGGGCAAATTCATCGGTACGGTGCCCGCCTACCGGCCTGGACATGGCGGCATACACGGACGGGGGAACAGGCGTAGGACCCGGCATCATCAGGTATTGTTTGTCTTGCACTTGTAAAAAACTCTCCCTTCTTAACCAAAACAAAATTTTACAGTATGCATTGCGCTCATAAAATAATGAACCTCTCGTCCCCTTAAATTAATAGGGACGAGAGGTTTCTCCCGCGGTGCCACCCTTTTTGACCGGAATCCTCCGGTCCTCTTGAGCATGTTCTAACGGGAACTACCGTGCCTGCCTACTTCTGCTTTCAGCAAGCCCCCTCCAGGGAGCCAATTTCATCTGCGCCGCTCCTGCCGGTTTACAGCCACCACCGGCTCTCTGAGAGGATTTACGACGGATTACTCTACCCTTTCACCGGGTTTATAGTGGGAACAATCCCCTATAATTAAATAAACTTGTTTAAAATATTACTACACATGACAGCAATATGCAATAGGGATACAAAATAACAATATATTCTCAATATTTACATACATGATAATACCTTATGCTAAATGCAATTTTCCAGAAAATAACGGTGCACCCGCAAGTCGCCGGTCAATTCCGGGTGAAAAGCAGCGGCCAGGAACCTTCCCTGGCGGGCAAAAATAATTTTCCCCCCGAAGCTGGTTAGCGCTTCAACGCTTTTTTCGACGCTCAGAATATAAGGGGCCCGGATAAAGACCGCCCGGAAAGGTTCCTCTCCTAAAACCGGGATGTCAAGCTCTGCTTCAAAGCTGTCCACCTGCCGGCCGAAAGCGTTGCGCTCCACGGTAATATCCATCAGACCCAGGCGGGGCTGGGTTGAGCCTGCTATCCCTTTAGCCAGAAGGATCATTCCGGCGCAGGTGCCGAATACCGGCATCCCCTGCTCCCCTAATTCTTTGATCGGTTCAAGAAGGTTAAATTCTATCAGCAGCTTGCCCATGGTGGTACTCTCCCCACCGGGGATTACCAGAGCCGAGATTTTGGCAAGCTGTTCCGGCTTCTTGATCTGCTCCGTTTCTACACCACACGCGGCAAGCGCCTTCTGGTGCTCCCTGAAGGCCCCCTGGAGGGCCAGAACCCCTACCCTCATTTTACAACTTCCTTTCCAGAATAAAGGCCCTTTATCTCACCTTAAATATTCTTATATACTAACGACAGAGTGTCTCAGAAGCGCCTCCATATTTATATCATTATTTCCATTTAGAAAATCATGCCCCATCACATACGACATTTCTTGGGTATAGCTTTGTATGCGGGACTCTCATATTCAAAGACTCCAATCTGACCTCTGGCAGCCGACGACTGACGACCGAATTACCAGCCGCGGTCCTGCATCCGTTCAGCAGGGGCAATATTTGCGATCTCCAGCCCGGGCATGGCCTCACCGAGGTCCCTGGAAACCTCCGCCAGGATCTGCGGGTCGTTGTAATGGGTGGTAGCAGCCACAATCGCTTTAGCCCGCGCGGCAGGATCTTTGGATTTAAAGATGCCCGAACCGACAAAAATACCGTCGCAGCCAAGCTGCATCATCAGCGCGGCGTCCGCCGGAGTAGCAATACCACCGGCTGCAAAGTTCACCACCGGCAAGCGGCCGGCTTTTGCCACCTGCGCCAGCAAGTCGTAAGGCGCCCCAAGGTCCTTGGCGGCGGTCATTAACTCTTCTTTAGGCAAATTCTGCACCCTGCGAATTTCTCCCATGACCATCCTCATATGCCGGACGGCTTCAACCACGTTGCCCGTGCCAGGTTCACCTTTGGTCCGGATCATAGCTGCGCCTTCGCCGATGCGCCGTAGCGCCTCACCGAGGTTCCTGGCGCCACATACAAATGGTACCTTAAAGGCATTCTTGTCAATGTGGAAGTTATCGTCCGCGGGTGTGAGCACTTCACTCTCATCAATATAATCAACCCCAAGCGACTCGAGGATTTGCGCCTCCACGAAGTGTCCAATGCGGGCCTTCGCCATTACTGGAATAGTCACCGCATCCATAATACGCAGGATTATTGTTGGATCAGCCATACGCGCCACGCCTCCGGCCGCCCTGATATCGGCCGGTACCCTCTCCAGAGCCATTACAGCGCAGGCGCCCGCCTCTTCCGCAATTTTGGCCTGCTCGGGTGTTGTCACATCCATTATTACCCCACCCTTGAGCATCTCAGCCAAACCTTTCTTCACTGTCCAGGTTCCTTTTTCCGCCATCAAAACTGCCTCCAATCGAGCACCTTATTAACTATCAAACTATTTTACATTAATACTAAATCAAATACAAGATCGCTGTCTGAGCAACCCAAAAGCAAAATAAAAAAATCCGCCAGGGGCTGTTCTTTATCCCGGCGATTCTGATCCTGCCCCGGTATTCGGGATTGAGGGTCACGCTAATTTTTACCAAACCGAAGGAATCAAGCGATAACGTGTTTTAGTAAAATAATCCGTGTACCCCGGTAGGTCTCGTAATAGCACTTCTTCTTCTTTTCTTATCCTGAAGATAATCGTTGGTATGAAAAGGAACGAGAATATTAATGCCCAATAAGAACTAAGGGCTAGAGGAGTAAACAACTGCATTATTAACAACCCCGTATACATCGGATGACGAACAATAGCGTAGGGGCCGGTTGTAATAACCTGTTGCTCTTTCTCCACCTGTATGATAGTCGAAGCATAACTATTTTCCTTAAAAACTAAGAAAATGAATACATATCCCAAAAAGACCAAAGCATTGGCAGCAATTATAATCCAAACCGGCACTGCCGACCAGTGATAACGGTAATCAAAGCCGGGAATTAAGTAGGCGAACAGAGATAAGAATGATAAGATGCGTATGATACCTGGTTGTTGCTCTTTTTCTCTTACTTTCATTCGTCTTGACAAAATCCCTGGATCCTTTTTTAAAAAATAGGTGGTAATAAAAAGTGTCAGTGCAGAAATTATCGACCACCAAATCCATGCTTCCCAAAACTTTAAGGAGCCTGCGGGGAGAAATAACACAAGCCCCATCACAATCATAATTATTAAAGGTACTAGATAAGCTTTAAACGTGGATAAATTATTAATATTGTCTTTCATAAGTATTATCTCCTGACCTCGATCGTCTTTAGGAATGGAATCTTTTATCTTATTTAGAATATCCACAACTATTAATTAGTCTTCAGATGAGAGAAATTTTTCAACAAGTTGTTGGTACTTTAATTGGGCTGGTGAAAGCACATCGGCGACTATCTCCTGATATAAGCTTTCTAGCGGCTTTTTCATTCCTGGATGTTTGCATATTAGCTCTTTTACCGGAGGCATGCTGTTGATAAGAGCGACAGATTCGCGTGCCAAAGCTTCAATCTGGGGATCGTCTACGCTAAGGTGGGAAAGCTTGGCCCAATGCGCTCCTGAATCCAAAGCCAGTTGATAGTGTTCGGGATGCGTTTTGAAATACTCGGCCAGGGCGCGAAAGCTCTCCCGGTAATCTTCACCCCACTGGAAATCATCCAGGATGCCATACAATTTGCGGTGCTGATCATATATTTCCGGACAGGTACGAGCATATTTTTCAATTTGATCCGCCCCCAGTATCTCAGTAATCATTTGAAAAGAAGGAGAATCTAAACTGTCTTCATTCAAAAGAAGCGCATTTTCACTCAGAAGAGTATCAATTTTCGCCATTCGTTCTTCCAGGGTTTTCTTTTGATTGAGCAATTCAAGACGCAGGGATTGTAAGACTTCTCGCCATGTTTTGGGATTCTGCAAATCTCCCATTATTTCCTTAATGTGCTTGAGACCTAACCCCAGGGATTTTAAGCGTTTGATCAAACGCATGCGGTTCAACTCCGTCGGCCCATATAAACGGTATCCCCTAGCAGAGCGCTCCGGTACAGGCAGCAAACCGATTTTGTGGTAATAATTTATGGTTTTTAATGTGCTTCCGGTCAGTTTAACGAAATCGCCGATCTTTATGCGGTTTTCCACTGGCATCCCACCTTTTAAGGTCAGTTAACAACATCTTATCTACCATAATTATTTTTTACCCATCAAGAGAATATGACCTGCTTGATGGCATTAATCATTTGATAATCACCGTTCCCTGTTTCAATACTTCTTTAATTTTAGCCTCATAGTTGTTTAACCACGAGGCTTTAAAATTAATCTGGCGACGATCTACTCTCCCAGGAACCGACGAATTCAGTCGTCAGTCATCGGTTGTCGGACGTCAGAAAATAATTAACCTCATGGTTGTTTGACCATGAGGCTTAAAATTAATCTGGCGACGACCTACTCTCCCAGGGACCGACGTCCCAAGTACCATTGGCTCAGGAGGGCTTAACTGCCGTGTTCGGGATGGGAACGGGTGTACCCCCTCCGACATTGTCACCAGAAATATTTATCGTTTTAGTTGAGATGTTCTCTCAAAACTGTACAGCATACTTGAACAAGTTGTCGTCTTTCGCCTTTTGTCTTCGTCTTTTACCGACTACTGACTACTGACTACCGACTACTGATTAGGTCAAGCCCTCGACCTATTAGTACCGGTCAGCTGAACTGGTTACCCAGCTTACACACCCGGCCTATCTACCTGGTAGTCTTCCAGGGGTCTTACTAGCTTGTGCTATGGGAAACCTCATCTCGAGGGGGGCTTCGCGCTTAGATGCTTTCAGCGCTTATCCCGGCCAGACATAATTACCCAGCGCTACTCCTGGCGGAATAACTGGTACACCAGTGGTCTGTCCATCCCGGTCCTCTCGTACTAGGGACAGCTCCTCTCAAGTTTCCTGCGCCTGCGACGGATAGGGACCGAACTGTCTCACGACGTTCTGAACCCAGCTCACGTACCGCTTTAATGGGCGAACAGCCCAACCCTTGGGACCTACTACAGCCCCAGGATGCGATGAGCCGACATCGAGGTGCCAAACCTCCCCGTCGATGTGGACTCTTGGGGGAGATAAGCCTGTTATCCCCGGGGTAGCTTTTATCCGTTGAGCGACGGCTCTTCCACTCGATACCGCCGGATCACTAAGCCCGACTTTCGTCCCAGCTCGACCTGTTCGTCTCGCTGTCAAGCTCCCTTCTGCCTTTACACTCTGTGCGCGCGATTTCCAACCGCGCTGAGGGAACCTTTGGGCGCCTCCGTTACTCTTTGGGAGGCGACCGCCCCAGTCAAACTGCCCGCCTGATACTGTCCACGTCCCGGTTTCACGGAACTGTGTTAGAACTTCAATACTCAAAGGGTGGTATCCCAACGTTGGCTCCGCCAATACTAGCGTACTGACTTCCCCGCCTCCCACCTATCCTGTACATCCAATACCAAAACCCAATGTCAGGTTGCAGTAAAGCTCCACGGGGTCTTTCTGTCCTGTCGCAGGTAGCCGGCATCTTCACCGGCATTACAATTTCACCGAGTCCCTCGTTGAGACAGCGCCCAAATCGTTACGCCTTTCGTGCGGGTCGGAACTTACCCGACAAGGAATTTCGCTACCTTAGGACCGTTATAGTTACGGCCGCCGTTTACTGGGGCTTCGGTTCAAAGCTTCGACTTTAAGTCTGACCTCTCCCCTTAACCTTCCAGCACCGGGCAGGCGTCAGCCCCTATACTTCATCTCGCGATTTTGCAGGGACCTGTGTTTTTGGTAAACAGTCGCTTGGGCCTTTTCTCTGCGACCCCCTCACGCTCCAAACGTTTGTTCTTCACGCTAACGGGGTACCCCTTCTCCCGAAGTTACGGGGTCATTTTGCCGAGTTCCTTAACGAGGGTTTTCTCGCGCGCCTTAGGATTCTCACCCCACCTACCTGTGTCGGTTTGCGGTACGGGCACTTAAATGCCTCGTTAGAGGTTTTTCTTGACAGTTTGGGCGCCGGCTGCTTCGCTACTAAATTTCGCTCCCCATCAGTTCTCGGGCTTTTTTAAGAGACGGTTTTTCCTGTCTCTTACCCTACCTCCTTGGACGCACTTTTCCAATCGTGCGCTCAGCTTACCCTCCTGTGTCACCCCATCCTTCAAACGGCATTAAGTGGCATCGGATTCTCAACCGATTTTCCATCGCCTACGCTATTTAGCCTCGGCTTAGGCCCCGGCTTACTCTGGGCGGACGAGCCTTCCCCAGAAAACCTTAGGCTTTCGGCGGGCAGGATTCTCACCTGCCTTTTCGTTTACTTATACCGGCATTCTCACTTCTCACCCGTCCACAGCTCCTTTCGGTACTGCTTCAACCAGATGAGAACGCTCCCCTACCATTTCGGTAGTCAGTAGTCGGTTGTCAGTTGTCGGTTTTGCTTCTAGTCCATGCTTCTCTGAGCCGGTAGATTTGTTTCCCAACTACCTCATATTCTTGGCTCAACTCCGAGTAGGTTTTGTTGTCTATATATCCCAAGTCTTTTACCAACTCAACCAATACTCTCGTTTCATTGCATGAACCTAATGCAGTCCTTAGAAAGTGCATGAATTCCTTGTCAGATTTTACTCTACCATATCCTTCTGCAATGTTTAGTGCTATTGATACGGCAGAACGCCTTATCTGACTTCCTATTTCACGCCTTTCCTGTGTCGGAAATTCCTGGGTTAACTTGTGTACTTTTAAAGCCAGTTGATATGACTTGTTGTATACTTCAAGCTTTCTATATCCCATTTTTTCCTCCAACTACTGACTACTCACTACTGACTACCGAAATCCGCGGCTTCGGTGACAGGCTTAGCCCCGTTACATTTTCGGCGCAGAGCCACTTGACCAGTGAGCTATTACGCACTCTTTAAATGGTGGCTGCTTCTAAGCCAACATCCTGGTTGTCCGGGCAACTCCACATCCTTTTCCACTTAGCCTGTCTTTGGGACCTTAGCCGGCGGTCTGGGCTGTTTCCCTCTTGACTACGAACCTTAGCACCCGCAGTCTGACTCCTAGGGTCAAAATATCCGGCATTCGGAGTTTGATTGGGTTCGGTAATCGGTGAAGACCCCTAGCCCAGTCAGTGCTCTACCTCCGGTATTCATCCCTAAGGCTAGCCCTAAAGCTATTTCGGGGAGAACCAGCTATTTCCGGGTTCGATTGGCATTTCACCCCTACCCACACCTCATCCGCCGCCTTTTCAACGACGGTCGGTTCGAGCCTCCACTTTATTTTACTAAAGCTTCACTCTGGACATGGGTAGATCACCCGGTTTCGGGTCTACTCCAACGGACTTCCTTCGCCCTATTAAGACTTGCTTTCGCTGCGGCTCCGCGTCTCTTTCGCTTAACCTTGCCCGCTGGACGTAACTCGCCGGTCCGTTCTACAAAAAGTACGCCATCACACTTCGGTAGTCAGTAGTCGGTAGTCTGTTGTCGGATTGCTTGTTGGAATTCGCCTTTAGGCGAATTCCTTCCTAATCTGACTACTGACTACTCACTACCGACTACCGAATAGTGCTCTGACTGTTTGTAAGCATACGGTTTCAGGTGCTGTTTCACTCCCCTCCCGGGGTGCTTTTCACCTTTCCCTCACGGTACTTGTTCACTATCGGTCGCACCGGGTATTTAGCCTTGGGAGGTGGTCCTCCCGGATTCCCACAGGGTTCCCCGTGTCCCGTGGTACTTGGGATACTCTCGTAGTACCTCGACTTTTCGCCTACAGGGGTTTTACCTCCTATGCCGGGCCTTTCCAGGCCGCTTCGGCTAAATCTACTACACTATCTGATGAGAGTCCCGCAACCCCAGTCGTGCATGCACTACTGGTTTAGGCTCGCCCCGCTTCGCTCGCCGCTACTAGGGGGTTCGATCTTTCTTTCTTTTCCTCCGGCTACTAAGATGTTTCAGTTCGCCGGGTGCCCTCCGTTAACCTATGGATTCAGCTAACGGTGACGGGGGTTTGCCCCCGCCGGGTTGCCCCATTCGGATATCTACGGATCTATGCCTGTTTGCGGCTCCCCGTAGCTTTTCGCAGCTTGCCACGTCCTTCTTCGGCCCTGTGCGCCTAGGCATCCACCGTATGCCCTTTGCAGCTTGACCTAATTTCGCGCGCTACTTAGAACATCTTCTATGCTCTAGTTACTCTTGTTCTCCTATGCTGTGCAGTTTTCAAAGAACGATTGGGTGGTTGGTGGTTAGTGGTTTGTCGTTGGACTCCTTCTAACTACCTACCTTCCCTATTGAGAGAATTTAATATTAATGGCTTCGGCTTCGGTTGGCCTACCCAACCGCTAACCACCCGCCACTAACTACTAAATTGGTGGAGATGAGCGGATTCGAACCGCTGACCCCCTGCTTGCAAGGCAGGTGCTCTCCCAGCTGAGCTACACCCCCAATGTCGGTAGTCTGTTGTCTGTTGTCGGTAGTCGGTTTATTCGTTGGAATTTGCCGCAGGCAAATTCCTTCTTAAAATCTAACTACTGACTACCTACTACCCACTACTGAAATTGGTGGGACTAGGTGGACTCGAACCACCGACCTCACGCTTATCAGGCGTGCGCTCTAGCCGGCTGAGCTATAGTCCCACGGTCTCTCAAAACTAAACAGTGCATTCGGTAGTCTGTTGTCTGTTGTCGGTTGTCGGATTGTCCGTTGGAATTTGCCGCAGGCAAATTCCTTCTCATCTCCCACTACTGACTACTCACTACGAACTACTGAATTGATGGATGGTCGACCTGGAGTATTATTCAGTTGTAGGTTGTCTGTTATCAGTTGTCGGATTATTCGTCGGAATTTGCTTTCGCAAATTCTTAAAATCTAACTACTGACTACTCACTACCCGCTACTGATATCTTCTCCTTAGAAAGGAGGTGATCCAGCCGCACCTTCCGATACGGCTACCTTGTTACGACTTCACCCCAATCACCAACCCCACCTTCGACGGCTGCCTCCTGTTAAGGTTAGCTCACCGGCTTCGGGTGTTGTCAGCTTTCGTGGTGTGACGGGCGGTGTGTACAAGGCCCGGGAACGTATTCACCGCAGTATGCTGACCTGCGATTACTAGCGATTCCGACTTCATGCAGGCGAATTGC